>JAGLDH010000075.1 GCA_023145835.1 Methylococcales bacterium | reverse complement strand
AATTTCTTAACTTAATGACATTGGGGTCAGTAATGACATTGGGGTCAGAGTAAAATAAACCCCCTTATGACACCATACCTAATCCTTATAATACAATAGCTTGCCTATCCGCACTGACCCTTTTCTCTTAAAAATCAATTCAAATTGTTTACCTACTTGAAATTTAAAAGAACCTTGTTTTATTCATTATCTATTTTTAATCAGTCAAAAACGCCTTGCTATCAACTTGTTCACAAGCATAAAGCTTTGCTTGTTGATAATTTGTTTTACATTGCCATTCTATATTTAATCCACCCATAACTTCTATGGGAGCAAAACTAATATAAATATTTTTTCCCAATTGTTCAGTTGTTTTTATGATGAGCTCCCCTTTTCTCTGGTCACCCAACCTGATATCCCGTATATATTTTCCAGAGCTCATATCTTTTCGATTTAACCCCATATCTTTTAATTGAGAAGGGTATTCACCTTGCATGTAATAATGTTCTCTCATAGCTATTCTGATTGGCATGATTGATACTAAAATTTGTGCAAATATCGCTTTATGTACATAGGGAGTATTGTTTTGGGTAGTGGTGTTTGAAAGACCTTGTGATCGTAATGGATTTGATAGTGGTTCAGCTATGGATATACTGGGCACAGTATTCTTTTCTAATATTTGAACCTTTCCTAGCAAAAAGAACAGGACAAGCAGCACAATGAGTAACAGCCCTCCTGCCAAGTACTTCCAGTAATGAGATAATAAACGCTCTTTAAATGTTTTTTTATCTTTTTCTGAGGTCAAAACCTGGTTTGAAATTTCAGTTACTTCCTCAATACTTACGCCAAATACTTCTGCAAGTGCCTCTATATGACTATCTAATTCTTCTTTGGCTTGACCTTCATGTGTCGGATCTTTACTGTATACAAGAACACGTTGGGTGATTAGTTTTAAGGTTTTTTTATCCATTTTTGACTGTACCTGATGACTGCTATTTCTATTCAATAGTATAGACTCAAGACAAAAAAGAGCTCTGCTTAACGTGACTAACTTTGTAGACATAAGAAAAATAGCTGTAAATTTCGTTGTGCAGTTCTAATAAACACCAAAAATAAATTCTAATACTTTATTGGACGCTATGATTTAAATGATTTACATGACATTTTTCTTTTGGAGTTTAAAGAATGAAGACGCTATCAAAATTATTTACTGCTATAAAGGGTGCAACAAACGAACTTGGAGAAACGATTGTAGATACTCAGGCAATCCGCATTATGGAACAGGAAATTCGAGAGGCTAGAAAAAACATGGACTTTGCCAGAGAAAACCTAATAGAAGTACTGGCAGATCAGAAAGCAGTACAACGAGAAATTAAAAAATTGCAGGAGGCCATTAGTCAGCATGAAGAATATGCTGAAAAAGCGTTAGATCAAAATGATGAAGCTTTAGCTATGGAGGTTGCGGGGAAAATTGCTGAGCTGACTAATCAATTTGAAACACAATCCGATATGGAGCAAAACTATATTAAACAAACCTCTAATTTAAAACAAACCATAGCGACAACTGAAAATAATATTAAGGCTGTTGATAGAGAACTTGCCATTGTTAAAACAACAGAAAATGTACAAAAAGCCAATGAGGCCATAGCCGATAAATTTTCAGGTTCAAATTCATCACTTTGTTCTGCAACCGACTCTTTAGAGCGCATTAAAGCCAAACAGCAAAAAAGAAAAGATTGTATGCAAGCCGCAAAGGAAATACATCAGCAAGAACAAGGCTCAGATTTACAAGTAAAATTAACACAGGCTGGCATTGTTGGATCTGAGTCTTCAGCTGAAAGTATTTTGGCAAAATTGAAATCTAAACGTGTAGCACCTTAGGCAACACGTAAGCCGGAACCGTAAGTTGGAATAGCTAAGGAGACGGAGAAAGTATTCAAACTTAACCTTTCTGTATTTTTCTCAAATTAATTTTTTGGGTTTTTTGAGTCAAATTCACGCTCACAAGCAAAAAACAAAAAAACAGGGGGTATCACCTCCTGTTTTAATAATATTTGATGTTATTTAGCCTATTCTCTTGTCGCTGGAAACAGCAATCCCGTAGAAAGTCAGAACAGAGAATGTTGAGCAGGCGGGTTAAGTTGTAACTTAATACCATCAAGCTAAATTCTCCTTTGCATTTATTTAAGTATCGCATTAAAAAACAATTAATCTCTGCTCGATGTTTTAGCGTACCCAAAGGGTGTTCAACTAAAGCACCTCGCTGACACATTATTTATGGATTTTCTTTCATTCGTTATTGATACCTTTCAATCACCTCTTCATGCTCCCAATGCGCTATTTGTCTTAGTTTCGTCTTTTCTGTCAAGCATTGTTCTCGCAAGGGACATTGATAACAAACGGTGACTTTGCTTTTATAACAAATATATTTTTTTTATTCGGTCTTCGTAACAAATGGCTGCTACGATTTAAGGCGTTACCTTGAGGACACTCATGGGAGTGTGGGCAAAATGAGAATGTTAATGGGTTGTTTACACCAATACTTTCCAAAAGCAATGGCGTTAACTGATGTAACAATAAAACAAGTGTTTGATAAACTTAATAGTAGCCCAAGAAAATGTCTGAAATTCAAAACTCTTTATGAAGTTTTTAGAGAACTGACAGGAGTAGATGTTAAAAAATTGATGGGTTATACACTTATTGACTTGAATTTATGAAGTTTAATTTTACCCATCATTCCAACTATGCTTTGCTTCATTAAATAACGTTTTTTTAAATAAAATAAAACCCAAGTGCTTCATGTTTTCTGCACTCCTTAATTTATCTACTACTTTTTTCGTTCTTAAATATAATTACAGCAGTTATCTACATGAACTCAAACAGTTTAATCTTAATTTTTTTATCAACTGATTTACAGCACTAATTTACTACTCTGATACAAGACAATATTCTAAATGACAAGACAGCTAAATAATCATTTTTAAATGGTCAAAATTGCCCCTATTACTTTTAAATTAATCCAACTCTTTTCTAGTTCTTTTGATAAAATGTAAAATTGTTAACCTATATCAATTTCAAAAGCACCATGGATAAAAAAAAAATACTCATTTTAGTTATCGGCATCATTGCACTTCTTAGCCTTCAAGCAAAAGTTGTCATGCCACTTATTTATGACATTGCTGCCTCAGACCTTTTTCTTGAAGACACAGGAAGCGAAAAAAACAGAATATCTAGCAGCACATCAATGACCGACAATGCTTTTGAACAATGCAACTTATATATAACAACTGAAACTTTTCCAGATTCTCCCATTACCTTTTCCGAAAAACCAATTGGAGCATTTGCCCTTGGAAACTATGAGTTTATAATTAATTCTGAACTGGAAATTTCCCCTCCTGATGAAGCAGCTTATACCCAAAAGTATGCTTGTAAAATAAAGTACTTAAATAAAGATGACTTAAGCAATATATCTAACCCTGAGAGCTGGTCCATTTCAGGAATCTCAGGACTTGACAGTTAATCACAACAACCCAACTTGTCAAGCCACTGAATTACAGTGTGATTTATGTACATTATTAATTAAGCTTAAAACATGGAATAGAAAAATATTGCCAACCTTTTGGAACCGAGTATTTTCACTTGCATTGCTGATATTTTTCTTACCTTCTCAAAAAAGATCACTGCCCATCCTTGAAATAGCTATATCATTTCGATTTACAGCAACCTTCTGTAGCTATTTGTGACCCAATTTGATATCCATACAATATTAACATATGCTAACACTAACCTTCAGCACTGATATGTAGACAGGCAGTGCACCTCAAGCAAGATTTAACTTTCTAAATAGCTTACAAACAGATGTCTCTTCCGCCTATAACTCCAAAAATTAATTCATTTTAAGGTTGAGATAAAAAACAAGAAGAGACCAGACGCTTAACCTTTATCGCTAAGCTGCCTGAACAGGAATAGAGTGACTTGAATGGGTTACATCATTATTTTCATTAAAATAAACTAATGTTGGTTTATAGCTTTCCATTTCTTTTTCATTTAAAACAACAAAAGCACATACAATAATCAAATCACCTTGACAAGCTAGACGAGCAGCCGCACCATTAACAGAAAAAATTCCGGATCCATCTTCTGCTCTTATCGCGTAGGTGGTAAATCGTCCGCCTGTATTAATATTATATATTTGAATTTGCTCGTATTCTCTAATGCCCGAAAAATCAAGAATTTTTCCGTCTATTGCACATGACCCTTCATAACCCAATTCTGAATGAGTTACAGTGGCTCTGTGTAATTTTGCTTTAAGCATAGTAGTTTGCATATTAGAAATTTTTGAGTAGCTATATAATGCAGTATTATGCATTAAATACTATTTCCTTTCAAATTCGAAAAATGGAAGCGAGGGATAGCTCTCCCGCTCACCTTATCACTAAAAGGACAACATTTTTTTACTGATACCTACTCATAGTATTTTAAGGAACCTCTGAACAAGTTGATTTCCTAAAATTAATACACAATTAATTCAACAAGTTATCTTTAGTTAAATCGTTATTTTAAGACTTAATCAGAGGCTCCTTAATAACAATCGTAAGTTATCGCATTTCTTTAAACATCGCTTTTACAGCACTACAACCTGGACATTCCCAGTCATCTGGCACATCTGCCCATCGCGTTCCAGGCTTCAATCCACTTTTTGGATCACCTTTTTCTTCATCGTAGATATGACCACACGTTTTACATTTATATTTTTTAAACTCAGACATTTTCTTTCCTTAAACAGGTAATAACATTATAAAAAAATGATGAAAAAGCATCCATCATTATTTAATTGTACCTTAAAAAAATAAGTTATGATAATAGATAGCTCGGGTACCAACACGCTTATTTTCCTTATTTTTTTGTAGCCAAACCATCAATAACTAAGTAAATTTATCACTTCATATCATTTAACATTTTTTTTAAAATACCTTACCCTTCAATCATTCCACTCCAATGACTCTCTCTTTTTTATCAGTCTCTATTCTATTAATTCTCACCTCTGTAGGATAAGAAAAATCTAAATTATTATTTTTTAAAATTGCCGCAACCTTATACAAAACATCCTCTTTAACAGCCAACCATTCTGCCCAGTTGACCGTTCTAGTAAAACAATAGATCAATATATCAATTGAAAAATCATTATATTTATCGACAAAAACCAATTGTGTTGATTTAATTCCCTGAGTATCTTCTTTTGAAGTCAATTTAAAACCTCTCCGCTGACTCTTACTTGCGTGCTTATGATTTGGATTAGCAATACCAGGATGCACATTAAGCATATTTCTAATATCTTCTACTCCTTTTTGCAGATCATCCATATCGCATTCATAGGTCACGCCAATATGCATTTTTATACGTCGCCCTACTGCCCGACGATTCCAATTCATCACACTAGACACTGAAACCAAGGAGTTTGGTATTGTGATTAAAGCATTATCAAAAGTACGTATCGTCGTGCTTCTTAATCCAATTTCTGCAACAGTTCCTTCAAAATCACCGACTCTAACCCAGTCACCCATCTTAAAAACATTATCAAATAATATTGTCATTCCACCAAATAAATTAGATAAAGTGTCTTTTGCTGCTAAAGCAAATGCCAACCCTCCAACACCTAATGTGGACATAATTGCTGCTAAACTAATGCCAAAATGATTTAAGCCCATAGCCAAAATAACGATGGCAACCAAGCCTTTTCCTGTTTGAACACCAAGGTTAAATAGCTCTTTTCTCAATTGAATATTTGAATTAGCTAACTTTTGAATTTGTACCAGAACAATACTATCGATTATTTTAAATATTAACCAAATTATAATAATACTGTAAATGATATAAGAAATCCCTTCTAAAGAAGACCTATAATCTGTTTTATAAAAAAAGGCGTATGTCCCTAAATTAATTCCAAAGAAAATCAGTAGTGCTCTGGCTGGCCTCCTAATTTCATGATAGATCATTTCCTGTTGCTCAACACCACTATCAATCACGTAGTTTTCAACACACCAACTAGTACACTTAAAAATAAATGGGTAACTAAAATAAACAAGAAAATAAATAAGAAACGAAAGAACTACACCACCAACATCAATATTGAAAGGAGCTAGCTTGTAGTTTATTAACTGAACAATTTCAAAATGATTCAGATAAGAAATAGCGGATAATAAAGAAAACTCTTGAAACCAATGAATTGACGCTATTTTTCTGGGATTATCAATAATATACTTTAAAACATCTTGATAACTATTATTTACTTTTAAAAACTCTTGGTAATTCTGTTTTAGCTCAAGAAAGACCTTTCCTTCACCTGTATCTTCAGGCAAAGCTAAATTATTTTCCATCCCCTGACTTTTATTCAATAATCGCTGCGATTGATCGACAATACCCTCAATACTTTGGTAATTTTTTGATGACTTAATTAAATACTCTAAATACTCTTTTATTGCTACATTAGTTTTATACTCAACCAACCTAATTTGATCCCGTTGAGCTGCAAGAGAATTACCTCTTTCTAAATTTAATTTAACCCGAGATTCTATTATGCTTATGTCTTTACCATTGCCAATATTAGGCAACTGAACTCCAACTTCTAACTTCAGCTGCTTAAGCAAATCATCTAAAATACCTATCTTACTTTTTAAAAGAGAATTAATGCCACCTTCATTGCTCATGTGCAATAAGTTGGCATTTATACTTTTTAACTCATCAACCGAACTAACTATTTTGTTTTGAACAGAAGATGATGAAACTACAGGAATGCTTAACAGTAGCATTAATAGAAATGGCGCTAATTTCATGATTGCTCACTTTAATTTAGTGTAGAAAAAAATCAGTGGCGTATCACTTTTAGCAAAAGAGATATTTCGCTTGTTATGAATAACGTTCAAAATCAGTCCTTCTAAAATTTAAGGACAAAAGTTTATTTCACTTTATTTATCAAGCCTAAATAAATACTCTTCCGGTACCGCTCACTCTATTTGGAAAAACAAAGATTATCTATTAAACGAGGCTTTCCCAGATTTGCAGCTACAAGTATAGCTATTTTACAATCAGTGTCATGCGCTTGCTGTAAATCATCACTCCTACAAATAGAAAAATAATCCACATTAAACCCTAAAGTGCTTAAATATTCTTGCTGCTCTACCTCAATAATCCTAAAATCCTCTTTGCCTAATAAAACTTTTTCTCGCGCCTGACAAATTGAGTGATAAAGCTTAGGTGCAACCTTTCTTTGCTGTTCAGTTAGATAGCCATTACGAGAACTCATTGCCAATCCATCAAGCTCTCTTTCTGTTTTGACCCCAACTATTTCAATAGGAAAATTTAGGTCACAGACCATTTTACGTATTATGGCTAATTGCTGAAAATCTTTTTCTCCAAAAAAGGCCAAATCAGGTCTCACCATATTGAATAATTTAGCTACCACAGTAGCAACTCCAGAAAAATGCCCCGGACGACTGCCTCCACAAAGATTTTTTGCGAATGAAGTAACTGAAACTACCGTATCCATATTTTTTGGATACATCTCAGAAACTGATGGGAAAAAAAGAAGATCTACCGAAGCCTCTGTTAACTTATAATTATCTTCATTTTCTGTTTTTGGATAGCTTTCAAAATCTTCGCCCTCTCCAAATTGCATAGGATTAACAAAAATACTAACAATGACCTTATCAGCTTTTTTTTTTGCTTCAGAGACGAGTTTTATATGCCCAGCATGAAGATTGCCCATTGTAGGTACAAAAGCAATAACATGACCTTGTTTACTCCATTTCAACAGTATTTCTCTTAATTGACTTAGTGTTATAACCTTTTTCATATTAGTTATAACTATGTTCTGCTGCTGGAAAATCTAATTGCTTAACGGCTCTTTGGAACTGACTAATAGCATCACTAATACCAATAGAAGATGCCATAAAATTTTTAGAGAATTTGGGCCTTTTCCCTATACTAATGCCTAACATGTCATACAACACCAAGACTTGACCATCACACTCTAACCCTGCACCAATTCCAATAACAGGTATTGTCAATTCTTGAGAGATTTTTTTTGCTAATTCAGCAGGAATACACTCAAGAACTAATAAACTAGCCCCAGCTTGTTCAATTCGCTTTGCATCATTAGCTATTTTTTCAGCGTCGCGACTCTTTTTCCCTTGAACTTTATACTCCCCTAACTGATTAATCGATTGGGGTAACAACCCTAAATGCCCGCATACCGGAACGCCAAAATTGACTAAAGCGTCAATAATGACTGTGTGAGCACCTTCTAGCTTGACCATCTGTGCTCCTCCTTTCTGCATGAGTTCAGCTGCATTTATTAGTGCATTTTCAGAAGAAAAATAGCTTAAAAAAGGTAAATCTGCAATAACAAACGCCCTCCTTCTGGCATTAGTCACACATTTCGTGTGATATACCATATCTTCAATAGAAACAGGAACAGTCGTAGTTTTTCCTTGAACAACCATCCCCAAAGAGTCTCCGACTAACATAACATCAATCCCAGCCAGATCAATTAATGAACTAAAGCTTGCATCATATGCAGTAAGGCAGCTTATTTTTTCACCCACTCGTTTCATTTCCAACAAGTCAAGTATAGAAAGCATTTGCGTTTGTTGCGGCATATCTGACAGCTCCATTAAACGAGTTTCACCAATCCATTTAAAGGACACTGGTCAAGCAACTGTTTAACCGTATTTTTTCCTGGCACAACAAAATATTCAGGTACTATTTCCGCCAACGGATACATCACAAACGCTCTTTCTGACAACCCAATATGAGGTACCATTAAATCAGGCACATTTATTTGCTGATCCGCATACAACAACAAGTCTAGATCTAATGTCCTTGCGCCCCATCGCTCACCTTTTCTAACACGCCCAAAATCCTTTTCAATCTGTTGTAATACTCTCAAAACCTCTAAGGCAGTTAAACTAGTGCTAACACTCATCACTGCATTAACATAATCAGGCTGATCCTGAGGCCCCATTGGAGGGCTACGGTACAAACTAGAAAATTTAATTTCAGAAATATTTGCTTGATCAGAGATAGCTGTTCTAGCTTGTTTTATTTGTTCAATAGGATGCTCTAGGTTACTACCTAACCCTATATATACATCAATCATTACTTTCCTTAGCTTTGGTAAGCCCAGCTACTTTTTTCTTCTTTTTGGGTTTTCTAGGAGGACGAGTCATTTTCTTCTGCTCAATCTCATTTACACTTTGAAACGTTGTCCACCACTCAGCCAACTCTTTCTCCGCACCTCCAGTTTCAGTGCGCAATACTAAAAAGTCATAAGCAGCTCTAAAACGTGGATGTGTCAATAACCTGTATGGCCTAGATCCTACACGTTTGTTAAATCGTGATTGCAGTAACCAGACTTCTCGCATAGATTGAGTTACTCGCTTTGGAATGGATATACTTTTTACCTGTACTGATAAAACCTGACTCGCTGCATTCTGAAAAGCAAAGCTCTCATTATCACCTTCCTTAATTTTTTCCCTTGCTAATTCTTGTACAGACTCCCAAAGAAAAGCTGACAATAAAAAATAAGGCGTTACACTTTTACCTTCAGCAATGCGGTTATCAGAATTTTCTAGAGCTCTTGTAACAAAGACTCGAGGGAAATTATTTTCTTCACTGGCTAAACATTGCTCTGATTGAGGGAAAAGTACTGAATACAACCCATAGTGCCGAAGCATCTCGAAGGTTTGCAATCCCTTTCCTGCCAAAAACAACTTCAATGCTTCATCATATAATCTTGCCGCTGGAATGCCACTTAAAAGATGCGCTAATTCAAATATTGGTTTCTCACATTCAGGATCTAAAACAAATCCTAGCTTAATAGCAAACCGCACCGCTCTAAGCATTCTTACCGGATCTTCTTTATAACGTGTAGCAGGATCACCTATTAAACTCAAAACACCAACAGAAAGATCCTCCATTCCGCCAGTATAATCAGCTATGGAAAAATCCTGAATATTGTAATATAAGGCATTAACAGTAAAATCTCTACGCCAAGCATCCTCCTCGATACTACCAAATACATTATCGCGTAGTAATCGACCATCCTCATGTACTTTTTGGTCGATATCACTCCCTTTTTCTGAGCTTCGAAATGTTGCGACCTCAATAATTTCCCGCCCAAAATGAACGTGAGCTAATCGAAAACGCCGCCCTATTAAACGACAATTACGGAATGCTTTTCTAACTTGTTCAGGACTAGCGTTTGTTGCCACATCAAAATCCTTAGGTTCAAGCCCTAACAACAAGTCTCTAACACACCCGCCTACTAGATAAGCCTCATAGCCTGATTTTTTAAGCCGATACAAAACTTTCAGAGCATTTTCACTGATCTGCGCGCGCGATACATTATGCTCTGATCGAGGGTAAACTTTAACCAGCTCATTTTTTTGGCTTTTTTTATCTGATGTTTTTGTTATATCACCTTTATCAGACGAACCAAATATTGTTTTAAAAAAATTTAAAATAATTTTTATACCTTTTATTATTATTTTTATTAACTAAAAATATAATTTAATATATGCCATATACAATATAAACTATAAACCATTTAGTAGGGTAATAAAATGCCTTCCAATCAAAACATCTAATTAAATATTGTCTAAATACAAGTTCACTTGTCATTTAAATTTAGAATACTTGCATTTAGACAATTGAACTTTTCATGAAATACGCTTACAATTAATTCAGTTTATTTCAAGCAATATTGCTTCGGAGAGATTTATGTTCAAAAAGATCATTGCTGCCTTAATTGACAAGCCTTTTTTAACCAGCATTTTTGTAGTGGATCTAGCTATTTTACTGCTACATAAACCACCTTTTATTTTTTCATTAGTAATGATGAGCGCTCTCATCGGAATGAGTATGTATTTCGGTCAAAAAATAGCTCTTTTTAAACAGCCATAACATTTGCCCACTTTAAAAAACTAAAAAACCAGGCAAAATACAACTTATGAACTCACCTGGTTTTTTTCGCCATATGGCAATTGTTATTTATGATTCGTTGCTTTTATTAGCGGCTCTTTTTCTAGCAACTGCTCTCGTATTACCTTTTAACAAAGGTGAAGCTTTTTCTTCTTCCCAATATTTCTTTCCTTTGTATATACTTTCTATCAGCTTTTTTTTTTATGGTTGGTTTTGGACTCATGGAGGACAAACACTTGGAATGAAAACTTGGAAAATCACCGTTAGAACTCATGATAATAAACCTATAACTTGGCTTCTTGCATTTAAGCGTTTTTTTATTGCTATTATTTCGTGGGGATTTCTTGGCTTGGGTTTTCTCTGGAAATTAGTTGATAAAAACCATTACACTCTGCACGACCACTTATCAAAAACAGCTTTATTTTTTGATGATTCTATCTAAAAGATTTTAATTAAACAAAACTAACGTATTGTTTAATTAAAATCAAAACCCTGTCTATATTTATATAAATTTAGCGCAGCATTTAAGATAATAAGTTAAATCTAACGCGCAACCTGTCTACATTTTGCTGTTACATTTTTCACATAACAACGATATTTTTCAGTCCCCTCATAATCTCCTTCGCATTCATTACAAACCAACTCGCCTTTATCTGTAACTTCCTCAAGTCCCCAGCCATAGCCTTTTGTTTGACACAATATGGTTGTATATTTTTTAAAACGATATCCAGATGAAGCTTGTTTTTCAGCTTTTGCTTTGTCTTTACAGCCAGGAGTTGGTTTAAGGTCTCCTGTAATACTTTCATAATTCCACTTATCCACATTAGCAGCAAAAGACTGGGTTGAAAAAACAACCAACACTAACATTATTAAAGAAAACACATTAAATTTCATAATTTTCAACCTTCCTCTTATTCATTATTATAATAACTATTGACTCTCATTTATTGTAATTATAGTAAATCTCCATATTTCACCCATTATTACTTTTCACCCCTCATACTCTTTGTGTAGATTGGCTTAACACTAAAACTTTAAAAGATATCTTTAAAGCTCTATGTGCTTAAATATAATAATACACTAATACTTAAATATGCAAGAATTAGCTTCTCTTAACCTTAAATAGATTTAAAAAATTAGCTCTCACTAAAAATATAACTAATTTAAACCAATAAAAATCAACTTGATCATAATAATAAGATCAAAAGCTATCTTTAATAACAAAAAACGTCTAAATAACATCCAAAATTTCTTTCCAAAGTTCTTGATATGCCTCTGTAGATGGACTTTTCCTTACATAACTCCCTAATGGCATTCGTTCCCACCCCATACGCTCAATATCGCTAGCATATGGAATAGTTGTCGATAATACTTCAGGATGTTTATCATTCAAATCTCCCATAATTTCTCGATGCATCTTTTTTCTTCTATCAGCCATAGAAAAAAAAGGAATCAATTGAATATGATTTAAATCACTATCTTTTATGTGTTTTTTTAGTTGTTCCAAAGTACGTAACGATAAAACCGTAGGAATAATAGGGGATAGTAATATGTCAGAAGCTTCAAAAATAGCCTCTGAAAGTAAAGATATATTGGGAGGACAGTCCAAAATAATAAAGTCATATTCCTTTTTAAGCGGCTTAAGTAATTTTTTTAGTCGTTGAGTTGGTTTTTTACGCGCATCTAGTACCAAATCCAGGTTTCTGAAAGAAAAATCAGCAGGCAATAAATCAAGATTTTCAAAATCTGTCGCTTTGATTAATCCATCTAATTCGTGATCACCAAAAATAAGCGCTCTACTTCCTCCTTTTATTTTTGGCTTTACTCTAAAATAATAACTACTTGCACCTTGTGGATCTAGGTCCCAAACTAACGTTTTATAATTATTTTGTGCTGCGATAAAAGCAAGGTTTACAGCGGTGGATGTTTTTCCAACCCCCCCTTTAATATTATATGTTGCAATTATTTTCATCACTTTTTCACCGAAGATTTATGTGCAAATAATTTTTTAAAGATACGCTGGTTATTTGCTTGTTCAAAAAGAACAAATTGATCAGAAAACTCATTCCTCGCTTTACACTTCATAGAATCTAAATATTGAACCAACACTCCCATAGCTAAAAAAGTTTTTGGAGGAACTTTATTCTCCATCATTTCTTCACTAAAGTGCTTTATGCTCATTTCTTGCACTTCATAATCCTGAAAATCTCCTAACACAGCCTGAAAACCTTTCAATGCTTTCAGTATTGTTTTTATATCCTCTTCTGGATAAAGGCTTTGGAAAAACTCTATTAAATAACGTAATTTTTTACACGTTTTTCTTAAATCATGTAACGCTTCGGCTGGAGATTTTTCAGTAATACTCCCCCCCTCTTGCAATATCCGCTTATAAACTTTCCATATCCGCTGATCTGACAGTTTTTTAATATTAAATTGATCAGAACTCCCTTTCCCTTTTTTTGGTAACGATTTTTTTAAAAAATGCTCCCAATCAAGTAGTTGTTTTTTATATTCAGCACTGTTTAAATTTACTGCTAATTTTTTTTGAGCCTGACTCTGCTTCTCTTTTAGAAACTCATATAAAGGAGCAAAATCTTCACGTAAAGAAACCGGCAAAGTAGCTTTATATTTCTTGTAATTTAACAAATAAACATCCATATCTCTTGTTAAACTTGTAATTTCTCCTAACCAGGCAAAAAATTCTGAATATTGAGCTATTTCTGTAGCAAGTAATACATATTTAATCTGACTTAATCCAGCACGAGTTCGCCTTACAGCCACTCTAAAATCATGTAAAAACTCAGTATCAATATCAGCAATCGTCCCTGCCTCATTAATTTTTATTGCTTGTAATAACTGAAGATAAATAATTTTGCTAGCTTTACTCACCTCTATGCCAGGCATCAATTTAATATCTAATTTAGACTGATAATCTTTCGGCTTTCGACCATGGCCTTTAAGAGCTTCTTTTAGAACACTGGCCTGAGTAGGTTTTAACTCAAAAGACTTCTGTAACATCCCACTCACTTTTTTAACCGTCTTATCGTAACCCTTTAGTGGTAGTAGATGGAGCTGATTAGTTAATTGTTCATATTCTTCAAGCTGAATTCGTAAGATAGTTTTTTTATCTTTATTCAGAATATTAATACAGTACATTTCATAAGGAAGCTTACACAAAGGTAGTAATGCTCTCATTTCCAAGGGCTCTGCTAAATGTGTTTTTAAATGCCCTGTTGGGAATTGATCGTAAAATCTAGGGACGTTTTTTAAACTTTCTATTGCCAATACGTCACCAGAATTTAGATCTATCAGGCGTACTTGTGATTTTTTTTGCGAATAATTAAATTCACAAATCATTCTTGCATTATAGAGCCGCCAATCAAAACTATCGTAAAATGCTTTAATTGTATACTGCTGATCAGCAACTTGAATATTTAGCTTTTTACTTAGTTTTGCTAAAAATTTTTTAGCCGTTAAATTTTCTGGCAACTCAAAATGCAGTGGGATCGCTGTCATAGACACTCAATATGTATTAAGTTAGCATGGCTAAATCGCTATGGTATAAAGATTTACCATTTATCATACACCTTCACATTTTCTATGAAGAAAGAATAAATAGGTTTTTATCCTACCATGATAAGTTGATTAGATAGTGCGACTGCACTTTTTGATAGAAATGAAACAGGGAAATGAAATAATCACGTTAAATCATCCCCTACTTACTTGATAACATCCAACGTATTCTGTGTTGAACTACCTAAACTACTTTTTTTAACGTTTTTTTTGCAATTTTTTTAGCTGATTTTTTATTACTAGGGGCTTTCTTTAATATTGCTTTCACTATTTTTTTAGCAACTGATTTTGCTTTTTTTTGCAATAACTTTTTTGTTATTGCTTTTTTTGTTATTTTTTTTGCAACTTTCTTTATTGCTTTCTTTTTTATTCCTTTTGCCATGATCTCACCTTGATTTAATAAATAATTTATTATGAATAACTTATCAGTAGTAATAAGTTATAGAGATAATACATTTTTTATCACTACAATTTAATAAAATTTTACCTGATTACCCACAAGCTTCCGCCACTTTAGGAAGCTAGATGTAACATTATGAAATATAGTAGTTATATTTTTAACCCAATCGAAGAAAAAGTTTAAGTTGGATTTTCATAATTAAATATAGGAAATTTTTCAATGACTTATAAAATATCCGTTAATATGGCGGAAGCTTGTGGGTAATCAGGAAATTTTATAACTATTGTTAAATCCAACACAATTGGAGAAGAGCAATATGTATTTTATAACATATGAAAATCACTTCTTCATGAAGAATCAGTATGCATAAACTAAAAAAAGTAAAGTAAGCGAAAAAACATTACTCTACATTAAAGTATAAAAACTTATTACTGCTTACTTTACAGCGATAAGTAAAACGGCAACTTAACAAGCACATTGCTCAACTTGTTGATGATCTATTATCTAAAGTGTTACCAAAAATAAGAGACAAAACACGCCAAAGATATAAGCACTAATCAACTTAATTTTTGAGGCTAATAACATTGATTTCCATTGAGAGGCTCTTCTTCTTTTACGTAACAACCGAGCTGCTTTGTATTTTCTTATCAAACGACGGCATATTCCAGGTGCAGCAAAAAAAGCCCGATACAACATATACAGCATGATAATAAGTGCACTATTAATAATAATAATTTCACTTTCTTGATGCCCAGTATGAATTGTATATTCGAGAATAAGTTCTATCGAATATTCAATTACATCCAAACCTAAATGTATCAGTTCAATAGCAAGATCAAATACCCCTATTAATCCATCTAAGAGTGTGTCAAACATGAAGACGACAAAAAATAACAGAGCAAACTGCTTTGCTACTCGTGTTAATAATTGCTGATCAGATTCTCGCTTTTTTTCAGCGGAATGAAGAAAGACATGATGTTGAATAATATTTTCTCCTTTTTAGTACATTTAATTTTTTTCACAGACAGCAAAGCTTTTTTAACCTTTCCCCAAATATTTTAGTCTAGTAAAAAAATGTGCGTATTAACAAAAAGAATCGAGTTCTCATAATAAAGAAAAAATAATTTAGTACTAGTTCACGCTTTACTATTTTATCTAATTATTCGTTTATCATCTTTCAGCTATATTTCTGATGATCAAAAAAACCATCTACAAGAGACCTCTATTAATTCTGTCTGAGCAAGTAGGCACCTAAAATATTTGTGAACGAGGTAAAGATTGCAGTCAATAACATACTATTAACAGGGCTTTCAACGAAGTTATCGAATATTTTAGGCATATAGCTGCCTATCATGAATTAATAGTGTCACCCTATATTTCAACCCACTATTGTAACATTTTTTTCTATTCAAAATAGCTCTAATATTTACAATCTATTATCTTAAAGGTAGAAAGGTCGACAAATAAATCTAAGTTATTGTATTATCAACTCTTTCAAAGAACTTTTTACTTATTAAATAGAGTCAAATTTATGAAGAAATAAATATAACTGGAAAGAAAAACAATCTATTAGCATCAGAATATTATGAAAATATGTTAACCTCATACATAATTTGTTAAGGAAACATAAGCTATGGTATATAGAGCTTAATTAAAAACAAACACTTCATTTATAATTAAAAACGAGGACATTCTAATGTTAAAAACGAAACTTAACTTAACCACTGTCGCTCTAACACTTTTTATCAGTCAATCAGTCCAGGCTGATTGGATGGATGCTGCTAAAAATGTTGTTAATAAGGCAGCAGAAAATAGTGGTTCTGAAATAGCCCAATCAGCCCTCTCAAATAGCGATGTTGTTTCAGGCCTTAAAGAAGCTTTAGCAAATGGTGTTAAATCAGCCATTAATAGTCTAGGTACATCAGGAGGCTTTTCGAATAGTCCAGTTAAAATAGCAATCCCTGATTCTCTATCGACAATCGCAACTACGGTACGAACTTTAGGACAAGGGCACTATGTCGATTCTTTAGAGTCTACCATGAACCAAGCGGCGGAAAAAGCGGTACCTGAAGCAGCTGAAATATTATCAGATGCCATTCGCCAAATGAGCGTAACAGATGCAATGAGCATTCTAAACGGATCAGATGATGCTGCCACCCAGTACTTTCGCAAAATTTCTGAATCATCGTTAATGGAAAGATTTAAACCCATTGTCACTCAAGCAACTAACAGTGCAGGGGTTACGGCTAGTTACAAAAACTTAACCTCTCAAGCTTCTCCATTACTTGGAGGTATTATGGATAAATCCTCATTAGATATAGATCAATATGTAACCGACAAATCTCTTGATGGTTTATTCAAATATATTGCAGAAGAAGAAAAAAGCATTCGCTCCAACCCTGCGGCAAGAACAACCGATTTACTGAAAAAAGTTTTTGCTAATTAAATTATTTTTTATACAACACACTAACTTTAAAGGTGGGTATACCCCCGTATACTCACCTTTTGAAAAACCTATAATTTCTCTCTTTTTTATCTAAACACCCAGTTCATCCAGCTATAAATTCTCTTTACCATCAAACCTTCATCATGTTGTCTTTTATGACCTTCTCCCTCTATTATTAACTGCCTATAACTTGAACTTTTTTTACCAGCCATTCTTCTTTTTCTAGCACTATCAGTCACCTCAGACACATCATATTCTACATAAATATCTAAGAAAGGCTGTTTTATATTCCTAATAAATTTAATGATTTGAGCTTGCTCATGCTCAGTATCAGGAACACTCAAACTCACTGCTACGATTGCTTTTACTTCAGCTTCTGCATTTTGTTTTAAATAGTAAGCCGCCATCATGCCACCTAGACCATCACCTATTAAAACTATATTCTTTTCTCCAGAAGTAACCAGATAATCTATCCCTGCTTGAATACGTGCATATGCATCATCAAACAAAAAATAATATTCGTCTTGTTTTTCTCCAATACTCAAGATTGGCATTTGTAAAGAGAGAGTTGCCCAATTATGTTGAGGTAAATAGGTTCTTAGTGGATTAATTAATTGCCTTTGATCTGGATGTCCTCCCATGGCGTGTACAATAATTGCTGTCCCTAGGTTTTCTTTTTTTTCTGTCTCAGTATATAGCGTTAAAAACTTTTTCCCTTTTGTCTTTAGCCAGACTATTTTTCCAATCGAAGAGGATGAATATGATGATTCTATTTGCTCAACATATTCCAGTTCTCGAACCTCATTTGAAGCTCTACTAGCCTGAGTACTACATCCAAAAATAATAAGAGTTAAAACAATTCTAATCATTCGTTATTTTACGCACTATAAAAGTCGCTATCTCGATATATTTCATGAATATGTCTTAATATAACCATGATAACGGAGGCAACAGGAAGTGCTAATAAAACACCTAAAAAGCCAAACAATTGTCCTCCAGCCAAGACTGAAAACATAACTGCAACTGGGTGTAGGCCAATTTTATCACCAACCAACCAAGGTGTTAACAACATCCCTTCTATCGATTGACCTACTATAAAAACGATGGAAACAGGTATCAAATAGACAGGATCTTGATATTGCAATAATGCAGCAACACACGCAACGACTATTCCAACAATAGAGCCTAAATAAGGTACAAAACTGATTAACCCAGCCATCATCCCAATTAATAATGCTAAATTCAAATCTAAAAACCATAAACCAACACTATAAATTGTTCCTAATGCTAACATGACATAAAACTGTCCTCGCATAAATGCACCTAAAACAATATCCGTCTCTGATGCTAATTTTACTGCTGTAGGAATAGCTCTTCGAGGCAATAAATCACGAACTTTTTCTACCAGATGATCCCAATCACGTAATAAATAAAATGTAATAACAGGGATAAGCACCAAATTCATAATCCATTCAGCAAACATAGCACCTGACCGAGAAACCGATCCCATCAAAGCCCATGCACTTTGCCCAGCTTTTTGCCAATGCCCTTTTATTATTGCTGATATTTTATGGCCTTCTATCTGGCTTATTTCCACGCCTACATATTGTTCTAACCAAGGAATAATTGTTTCATTTACCCATTTTGCATAAGCCGGAAATTGAGCTAAAAATTGACCAACTTGTAATTCAATCTTTGGAATAATAACAGTGAGAACGGCAGAGATAATAATCGACATAATTGTAAAAACAACAATCACAGCACCAGTTCGACCCAATTGAAACTTTTTAATCTTAATAATTTCTAGCTTATCTGCTAACGGATCACCTAAGTAAGCTAACATTGCAGCAAAAGCAAAAGGCATCAGTATGGGAGATAAAATATAAACCAACCAGCTTGTGGTTATCAAAAAAGCAAAAACCAACCATTTTTGTGCATCTGTCATTTCATTCAAGCCTTATTCTAAATTTTTTCACCGAAAAGTATAAGAGCTTATCCATTAGTCTTTAATTACAAATACATTTTTTTACTTGTTATAAAAAAAGAGGCAAAGAACTCACTTTTTTATAACTATTATGCAATAAAAATCCAAGTCAACTAATTACTGATAAAAAGACATTTAAACTAAATTAAAAATGATCTTTAATCACAACATCTATTTATCAATCGTAATTAAAGATCACAATTTGTCAAGCCGCACCCTAATATTAGGTCAAAATACGACTATATATTACTAACATATACAGCAGCTGCAATAGCACCCAACCCTAAAACAACTATAGAAATCCATAACCATTTTTTATCACTATTTTTTTCTACTGAATGGCTATCTACCCCTTCAATACGAGCATTTACTGCTTTAGACTTTCCATCATTACCATGTTCAACTTGATAAAAAATCACATCTCCACGATAAGGCCGTCTAGTCATTCCTTGTAATGCAGAAATATGAATAAAAAGATCATCACTATCATCATCTGGTTTTATAAACCCAAATCCTCGATCATCTTTCCACGTTTTCAAAACGCCTTTGTTTTCTGTCTTTGTCATACCTTCTAATCTCTTATAAATATATCTTTCAGTGTTGCATTGCTTATGGTTTAAACCATTCTACGAGTGTAAATTCTATATCATCCAATAATAATTTGTTTTTAAAAAACCATTGAACCTAAAAGTATGGCATACATTACCAGTTAGCATAGCGGATAACTCTAAACAATAAACTGTACGGCAGGTTTTAAAAGAAATGATGAAAGAAATCAGATCTCACTCATTATTAAGGAACACTCAAGGAATGAGTTCCTAAGGACAATATATTTCAAAAAAGGCTATTTACTTGATAGCATCCCTTCTTGGCTTACATATAAAAATACTTACCACATCCTTGTGGCAAAAAAATTCTTTTACATCAAAATCATTAATCTTTATCAATAATTACTTTATCATCAATAACTAGTTTAGAAACGCCACCTTTAGTAACTGATAATGTACATGTTGCTTTTTTAAAGTTATCACCTTCTTCACCAACCCACTCGAGTGTCAAGTATGTTGCCTTATCAGAGTCTGTTCGTGAAACTAAAGAAGCAATTTGTGTTCCTGTATGTTGTTTAATTAATAAAGGGCATTTCTTATGTGCTATACGTTGCATATTTGCTACATCCCTAATCATTGCTGCTGATTGCATTTCGCCAACACTTTTTTCTTTATTTTGCCCAACTAAGAAGAATCCTATACCAAAAACACCAACAATTGCGATCATCATTTTTTGTGCATTACCCATTTTTTTTCTCCAGTTTGTGAATTATATTTTTTATTCTACTTTTTTAAATTATAACATTATAAAAAACTAAAATACCTACTAATTCTAACCTTATTCTTGCCTCACATCAATTAAAACTCAACACCTTGTTCAGCTTTAATTCCTTGGGTATAAGCATGCTTAACTTTATTCATTTCCGTTACTGTATTAGCTATATCAACGACTTCTTTTGCTGCATTCCGTCCCGTCAAGACCAAATGCATCCAAGGTGGTTTCTTATCAGAAATAAAATCAGCTATTTCTTCACCAGAAATCCAGTTATATCCACAACAATAATTAATTTCATCTAATAAAACAAGATCATACTTTTCCGACAAAATTTTCTGCTTACTAAACTCCCAAATCTCCCGACTTGTGGCTATATCTTGCTCTGGGTTTTTGGTATCCCAAGTAAATCCATCCCCTAGTATATTCCATTCTATATTATCAAAACGTTCAGCGGCTTTTTGTTCCCCCGTTTTCCACTTCCCTTTTATATATTGAATAACACAAACCCTCATTCCCCATCCTGCTGCTCGAAAAACCATTCCAAAAGCACTAGAAGACTTACCTTTTCCTTCTCCAGTATGAACTAGAACTATTCCTTGCCGTCTGTTTCTTTCTTTCATTTATCTCATTTTTCAGGGTTAATTAATCATTTTACCGTAAGAGCTTAGAAAAAGAACATCTACCGTATATTATTGTTACAATGCATTTTTTTATATTCAACCCGAAGAAATAAAGAATGGATGTTATCCAAAAAATAGCCAAAGAATTAACCATAAACATAAAGCAAGTCACTGCAGCCATTGATTTATTAGATGAGGGGGCAACGGTTCCTTTTATATCTCGATATAGAAAAGAAGTCACGGGTGGATTAGATGACCAACAACTTAGAATACTTAATGAGCGTCTTATCTATCTTCGTGAATTAAATAGTCGTAGAGAAACCATTCTTGAAAGTATTTCTTCTCAAGGGAAGTTAACATCTGAATTAGAAGAATCTATCCAGCAAGCTGAAACAAAAACATTACTAGAAGATTTATATCTCCCTTTTAAACCAAAACGAAGAACTAAAGCCCAGATAGCACGTGAGGCTGGTTTAGATCCTTTGGCCAACCTTATTATTGAAGACCGTAGTGTTATTCCGGATCAAGTTGCTAGTAACTTTCTCAACCCTAACAAAGAAATTAATGATGTAACAGCAGCATTAACGGGTGCTAAGCAAATTATTATGGAATGCATTTCAGAAGATGCAAACCTACTATCTGAGCTACGCGAACGTATTTGGAATAATGGAATAATGCATTCAACTGTCGCAAAAAATAAAGAAGTTGAAGGTGAAAAATTTAAAGATTACTTTGATTATCAAGAAGCAATCAACAAAATCCCCTCTCATAGAGCGCTTGCTCTATTTAGAGGGCGTAATGAAGATTTATTATCCCTTTCTCTAAAACCTGGATCTAATGAAAAAGAAGATCACCAGCTTTGTGCTCAGCTTGTTGCCAGACATATTAATGTGACAGATACATCAAAACCAGCTGATGCTTGGTTATCTGAAACAGCAAGGCTAGCTTGGAAAATCAAATTATTTACTCGGATTGATTTAGATTTAAAACTACGGTTACGTGAGGCAGCTGAACTTGAAGCAATTAACGTTTTCGCTAGTAATTTAAGGGATTTATTACTCGCTGCTCCTGCTGGACCAAAAGCTACGATGGGGCTTGACCCTGGCATCCGTACTGGAGTAAAAGTTGCAATTGTTGATCCCACAGGAAAAGTATTAGACTACGACACAATATATCCTCATGCACCAAAGAAGCAATGGGATGCTTCAATCAATACTTTAGCAATACTTATCCAGAAATATCATGTTGATTTAGTCAGTATAGGTAATGGTACTGGATCAAGAGAAACCGACCAGTTAGTCGCTGATTTAATGAAACAACATAAGGATTTGAAATTCAATAAAATCACGGTGTCAGAGGCTGGAGCATCCGTTTATTCTGCCTCAGAAATCGCAGCTAAAGAGTTTCCCGACTTAGATGTGACTATTCGCGGGGCTGTTTCTATTGCCAGACGTCTACAAGACCCATTAGCAGAGCTCGTTAAAATTGAACCTAAATCAATTGGTGTTGGCCAGTATCAACATGATGTTAACCAAGTTCAATTAGCTAAAAGTCTGGATGCTGTGATTGAGGATTGTGTTAACGCGGTAGGTGTCGATATTAATACTGCTTCTGCTTCTTTACTTAAGCAGGTTTCCGGTCTATCGACCAGTATTAGTGAAAATATCGTTACTTTTCGTAATGAAAATGGACCATTTAACGACCGAAAACAATTTAAAAAAGTCCCTCGTTTAGGTGAAAAAGCCTATGAGCAAGCTGCTGGCTTCCTTCGCATTATGTCAGGTAAGAACCCACTAGATGCATCATCAGTCCACCCAGAAGCTTATCCAATTGTTAATGCCATTATTAGTGACACAGGTAAACCTATTGCTGAAATCATTGGCCAAAGCCATTTTTTACGGAGTTTAAAAGCAGCAAATTACACGACAGAAACTTTCGGATTGCCAACAGTAACAGACATTATTCAGGAGCTTGAAAAACCAGGAAGAGACCCTCGCCCTGAATTTAAAAGCGTTACTTTTAAAGACGGTGTTGAAACAATGGCTGATTTACAACCAGATATGATACTAGAAGGCGTGGTCACAAATGTAGCTAACTTTGGTGCCTTTGTTGATATAGGTGTACACCAGGATGGCTTAGTGCACATCTCTCACTTAGCAGATGAGTTTGTAAAAGACCCTAGAGATGTTGTTAAAACAGGAGAAATGGTTAAAGTTAGAGTAGTGGAAGTTGATATTGCTCGTAAACGTATTGCCTTATCAATGAAAAAAAATAAAGATGAATCAACAATCAAACCAGCAATATCAAAAAAAACACCAACAAATCAACAAAAAAAACAGCGAATAAACCAACAACCTGTAGAACAAGGGTCAATGGCCAATGCTTTTGCTAAAGCATTGAAAAAGTAAATCAACAAAGCTCTGCTATACTTTTTTAATAACTTATTTACTGAAGTACCCTACAGGACATGTTATGAAAAAAAGTACTCTTTCAATTTTATTAGTAAGCCTTTTAATGATGAGCTCATCAAGCCTTTTTGCAGAAGAACAGCAAAGTTATGGATCAAAAGTAGGGCATAAGGCATTGAGTGGATTTACCAATATTATTACGGCTGTTCTGGAAGTACCTAAAAACATTATCAATACGACTAATCAAAGTAATATTGCTTATGGAACAGTGGGTGGATTAGCTAAAGGAATACTTAACACAGCAGGGAGGTTATCATCTGGGGTAGCTGATTTAATTACCGCTCCTCTGCCAACAAAACCAATCGTCCAACCCTCTCAAATTTGGGATGATTTTGACGTTGACACTTCATATAATAAGGTATTTCGACTTGACGAAGAAAATCATTCTCCTTATTAAGAAAAAAGCAATATATACCAATTTTTTCCTAATGTTTAGCAAGACCAACAATAACCCTAACAAAGGGGCAAATCTGTGGAAAAACTCATTGCCCCTTAATTCATAAAAAAGCTTCTAAGATTTATAGAAGCTACGGTACTTATTGCTCAATAACACAAGTTTCACCCACAAATGGGTAAATGCCTATAGTGTGATAATCAGCTGATACTATAGCGCTATACCTCCATCTACTTTCCTGATTAGCAAGAATCTTCC
>JAGLDH010000074.1 GCA_023145835.1 Methylococcales bacterium | reverse complement strand
TATGTAGCGAGGATGGCGCGCCGAAAATTTTAAAACTGGCTCGCGATGGTTGTACGTAACGATTTCAGCAGCGGCACTGGGTGCGTTAAATATAGATGATGGCATAAATTAGACTAGTTTAATAATTGATTGAAATAATACAGTTTATTTTTCCATTTTATTAAGTTTCTATTAATAGTAACTTAAATAAAATAAAAAATTTAGTACAATCAAAAGTAATGGTATATATTTAACCGCGTTTATAGGGTCGAAAGAACCATTATGTGAGAGTTGTTTTTTAATATCATAACGAAATACATGACAACTCCGAAGGAAAGTAAAATTAATATGGAAAAAATTGCAATTTTTGTAGATGTACAGAACATCTATTATACAACACGACAACATTTTCAGAAGCAATTCAACTATTGGGCTTTTTGGGCAAAAGCAAGTGCTAACCGAGAGGTTGTTCATGCATATGCTTATGCTACTAATAAAGGTGATGCCAAGCAAAGTGGGTTTCAAAATACTTTAAGAAAAATTGGTTTTGAAGTAAAGCTAAAACCTTTTATTCAACGTAAGGATGGCTCTGCTAAAGGGGATTGGGATGTTGGTATTACTTTAGATGTTATTGAGCATGCGGCAGCAGTAGATACGATTATCTTATTATCTGGCGATGGTGATTTTGATTTGTTGTTGCAAAAAGCAAGGCTAGTCCATGGTGTTAAAGCTGAAATTTATGGTGTGACGGCTCTAACGGCACCGAGTCTAGTCAATTCTGCTGATTTGTTTATACCTATTACGGATGAGTTACTTATGTAGTTTTAAGATGGGTGATTTTTTCTAGTAATGGTACTTACCCATCTTTTATGACCATTTGTTGGACTTGTTTAGATAAGGCTAATTGAATAAAATTTTGTTCTAAAGGAGCAAGATTTTTATCTGGTTTTTTAATTTCACACAAATATAAAAAATGAGTTAAAGGCTGTTTTCCTGACAATGTCGCTATATTTTCTTTTCCTACCGTTAATTTGGGAGGTGCAGTGGCTGATTCTGTTACTTAAATTTGAAAATAAATGTCTGAAGGGCACTTCTATTAATTGATGAATGCAAAAAGTAAGCAGCGAATAGATAAGCCTCGGTTCGCTCTGCGTACACCTCACCTCCGCACAAGAGCCGCTCTGTTAAGCTTCCCCAGCTTTCGGGAAAAAATTTTAGTTCCCTCGCGTGCTATTTTAACTTGGCTTCAGTTTGTTCCCTAACGCCTACTAAGGGCTAAAAACCATCACTTCGCTGTGCTCCGTTTTCCTGATTTTCAGCGATTGAGTCCAAAACATCTAATTTCTTCATTTAAATCCTTCGCAATAGTCTGTTATTACGTGCGACAACGCCTTGCTCTTGACAAAAAGCAGTGCGATATAAATTCCGCATCTGTGGCCGCGCGGAGTATAAGTTTCCTATGGAATCAGAGCCTACGCAAGTTAAGTTTTGAGAGAGAGGGTTCTTTTTTGATAACCAGGAAGATCTTGAGATATAGTCAAATCTGGTGTTTAAGAATAGGCTGACATTCTGTTTTCACTATCCACGGGTTCTATTTCTTTTTTCTCGCCATTGATAAATTCAACTCCATCAATGACATCAGCTAGAAGTTTAAAACCTCTAATTTTTTGCCAGCGTTTTTCAGCACTTTGTGTCAATTTGAACACCATGGATAAAATAGTGGTTCGAGACACTGCATTTCTTGTTTTAACGGTTCTAAGTCTTACTGTAGCGAAGGTCGACTCTATTGGGTTACTTGTCCGAATATGTTGCCAGTGAACGGCTGGATAATCATAAAACGCCAGCATTTGTTCTTTGTCTTTTATCAAACAGTTCATTGCACCAGGATATTTATCGCCAAAACGTTTTACAGTGCTGTCAAACGCTTTATACGCATGATCGCGTGTTTCAGCCATCCATATATCATGCAATGCCTCCTTTACCTTGGGCTGTACCGATTTAGGCAGTTTATTCAGGACGTTGGCTGTTTTATGTACCCAACAGCGTTGATGCCTCGTTTGTGGATAGACTTTACTGATTGCTTTCCAAAATCCTAAAGCACCATCACCGATAGCAAGCTTGGGGGCAGCGGTTAACCCTCTATGGCGAACACCTTCCAGCAATTCTGTCCAGCTTTGTGTCGATTCACGGTAGCCTTCTTCTATCGCTATCAGTTCTTTTTTACCGTACTCATTAACTCCAATGACAACGAGTATGCACTGTTTAGCCTCTTCACTACGGTATTGAAATAAACCCCATCAGCCCAAATATAAACGTATTTTTTCAAGTCTAAATTACGTTGTGACCAGCATTTATGCTCTTCTTGCCAATGCTGTTTTAGTCGACTTATCGTGCCTGCCGACAAGCCCTTGGCATTCTCTCCCAATAGGGATTTCAGTGCTTCTGAAAAATCACCTGTTGATATGCCTTTCAAATATAAAGCTGGTAATAACTCTTCAATACTCTCTGTCCTCTTCAAATAAGGCGGTATTAATAGCGAGTTAAA
>JAGLDH010000073.1 GCA_023145835.1 Methylococcales bacterium | reverse complement strand
GTTCGTTTGGGCAAATATCCATTACGAATAACAGCCTGCCTTCCATCAATTTTATTTTCAGAATAGTGAGCTAATAGTTCTTCTAACTCTGCATTAATGGCTTGGTTGATGAGTTCTCTAGCTCCATTTCGTAAAAGCTCAGTTAATACATCAATGCTATTTTCTTCTGGTTGTTTTAGGGGAATGATATTATCATTATTCATGATGTGTTCCTTTGTTGTAAATTTATCTTGCAGGAAAATTTGCAACAGAATACGTCAACCTTTCTTTTCGTCAAACACCAGATTCAATCATAACTCGATCTTTATCAGCTGGTTGTATTTCTTTAACTGAACCACAAGCTAGCACCACAAGTATGCATTCAATAGTAATGACTAAAGGTTTGACTTTATTTTTCATGTTTTTCTTACTAGATTGATTATAAGCATTACCGCTTCCCGATAACAAAATTTAATACTATAAATTTTTCATGACGAATTAATGACAAAGAGGCATTTCATTGATATTTGATTATTGTATTTAAAGATATAAAATGAGTTTTTAGAGTTAATATTCCAGTTTTTCAAATAAATGTGCTGATTATATTAGCATTAGTAAAAGAAATTCCATTACAATAACATTAATAACCATAAATATTTAAGGGTTAAAGCAATGAACACACAATACAGTTATTCATTTCAAAAAGGTGATGGTAAAAATAAAGCATTATTAGGCGGTAAAGGAGCTAATCTTTGTGGAATGACGCAAATTGGTCTAAATGTACCTCCAGGTTTTGTGATAACAACAGAAACGTGCTTAACATATCTTGACCAAGGACAGTTATTAGATGATTTAATGGATGAGGTTCGACTACAGATTAAAGAAATAGAGCGCCAAACAGGTAAACAATTTGGAGGCGTCGCAGACCCACTATTAGTATCAGTTCGCTCAGGATCAGCTATTTCAATGCCGGGAATGATGGATACTATTTTAAATTTGGGGCTTAATAAACAAACGCTAAATGGTTTAATCGATTTAACAGGTGATTCTCGTTTTGCTTATGATGCTTATCGACGGTTTATTCAGCTATTTGGTAAGGTTGCTTTGGATATAGATGATGAAAAGTTTGATGTTCATTTTAATAATGTTAAACGTAATGCTGGGATTAAAGCTGATGTTGCTTTATCAAGTGGGCAGCTTCAAGAAATTAGTGAGCTATTCTTGACTGTTGTCCATGAAGAAACAGGTCGGCCTTTTCCTGAAAATGTTTATGAACAATTAGAATTATCAATCAAAGCTGTTTTTGATTCTTGGAAGGGAAAGCGAGCGATAGATTATCGTCGAGAATTTCACATTACGCCTGAAATGGCGAGTGGTACAGCTGTTAATATTGTGACTATGGTCTTTGGTAACATGGGTGATGATTGCGCAACGGGCGTAGGTTTTACTCGTAATCCTGGTACTGGGGTTAATGAAATGTATGGTGAATACCTGATTAATGCACAAGGTGAAGATGTGGTTGCTGGAATTAGAACACCAAAACCAGTACGAGAATTATTACATGAAATGCCAGATTTATATCGTCAGTTGGTTGATTTGCGTAATAAATTGGAGTTGCATTATCAAGAAGTCCAAGATTATGAATATACTATAGAACGTGGTGTACTCTATTGCCTGCAAACCCGTAATGGAAAAATGAATGCTACAGCAATGGTCAAAACGTCGATAGACATGGTCAATGAAACATTGATTAGTAAAGAAGAAGCAATATTACGTATTGATCCAGAATCACTTGAGCAATTATTACATCCACAATTAGCTCCAAATCATAATATTCTATCCCTAGCGAAAGGCTTACCCGCTTCTCCAGGAGCTGCTTGTGGGAAATGTGTTTTTGATGCAGACATGGCAGAGCGATTAGGTAATGCAGGCGAAGATATTATCTTAGTACGTGAAGAAACTAAGCCTGAGGATATCCATGGTTTTTTTGCTGCGCAAGGTATTCTAACTAGTCGTGGCGGTAAAACCTCCCATGCTGCTGTGGTTGCTCGAGGAATGGGTAAAGCTTGTGTTGCGGGTGCTGAAGATATTGCTGTAGATGTTAAAATGCGCTCAGCTATCGTCGGGAATGAACATATTAGAGAAGGCGATTTAATCACTATTGACGGGAGTACCGGTGATATATATTTAGGTCGCATACCTACGATAGAACCCTCTTTTTCGACAGAATTACAAACCTTACTTAGCTGGGCCGATCAGATTGCAGATATTAAAGTTCATGCTAATGCAGATACCCCAGATGGAGCAAGACAAGCAGTAAGTTATGGCGCTGCGGGTATTGGTTTATGTCGTACAGAACGAATGTTTAATGCTTCTGATCGATTGCCCTTAGTAGTAGATATGATTATTTCTGATAGTTTGGAGGCTAGAGAAGCAGCATTGACAAAGTTGTTCCCGATTCAGCGAGATGATTTTCAACAATTATTTGAAGCAATGTCACCTAACCCAGTGACTGTTCGCTTGCTTGATCCGCCCATGCATGAATTTTTACCCAATGAACATCAACTTATAGATGAAATTGAAGCACTAAAGCATTATGCCAAAATAATTTTGGGACAAACAGTGACCATGGATGTCATGGGGGCACAAGTACCTCTCCCATCCCCTTTTGATCAACTTAATGACGATGTTATTAATGAAGCGATTATAAAAAAACAATTAATGCTAAAAAAAGTTCGTGAACTTTATGAGGTTAATCCTATGTTAGGGCATAGAGGCGTCCGTTTAGGGATGAGTTATCCAGAAATTTATCGTATGCAAATTCGTTCCATATTGGAAGCGACTGCAATATGTGCTAAAAAAAGAATTCAAATACAACCTGAAATCATGGTTCCACAAGTGATTACTTCTCAAGAACTTAAAAAAGTCAAAGAAATTGTTGATCATGTTCAAAAAGATGTTGAAGAGTATTATCGAATAGAGCTTGATTTTAAATTTGGCACTATGGTAGAAACTGTTCGGGCATGTACTCGTGCAGGTGATTTAGCAAATGTTGCTGAATTTTTTTCCTTTGGAACAAACGATCTGACACAAGCAACCTTTTCATTTTCTCGTGAAGATGCAGAAAATAAATTTTTACCTTTATATAACGAGTTGGGTATTTTACAGGATAACCCTTTTGAAATTCTGGATGTTAAAGGCGTTGGGAATTTGATGAAAATGACTGCCGACCTTGCGCATCAAACTCGAAAAGATATACGGATTGGTATTTGTGGTGAGCAGGGCGGCCACCCTCAATCAATTCGTTTCTGTCATCATATAAAATTAGACTATGTTTCTTGTTCTGCTCCTAGGATTCCTATTGCTAGACTAGCAGCTGCACATGCAAAATTATTAGAAGATGACTATGTTTTACACTAAAGGTTAATCAAATTACTGTCAGTTAAGGAATCTCTGATTAAGTCGATTAGAATTTAACACAGAAAAAACTATCGCTATTTTTCACGAAGTGAGACGTAATAGTCACTCTATTGCACCGATCTTCGTGGAAAATATCGGCAGTTTTAGCAAGCTAAAAATAATTGGACTTGATCAGGGGTTTCTTAACCCATCTTCGCAGCTTTTGCTAATGTAAGTCATTGATTTATGGTTACCACCTTATTTTTATCCAAAAAATCCCTTTAAAATCAATGGCATTTTTTTAAGGCTCTTTGTAGTGCCATTTTAATTGTATGTGCCTGTTGCATTTCTCTGATTTTTCACCGATGCTAGTATCATGTCTATCCGAAGAACAAAAACAAAAAACCTGAAAGACGGTTCTGCTTATTTTACGTATCGCATTGTCGAATCAGTCCGCATAGGAAATAAGGTTAAACAGCGCACGTTACTTAACATCGGTGCAGACTTTACTATTGAGCAGGCACATTGGCTGTTACTGACTGCCCGTATAGAGCAATTACAACAAGGTTCGGCCTCTCGTCAGGCAGAACTGTTTGATTTGGCTGATGACTTAAATCAACTTTTGGAATCAACTTTTGGAATCAACAGCTCAACGCTATAGTGCGCTGATCACTGCAAAACTGTCTGAACCGCTCAATTCGAAAAAAACAACGCGAGAATATCATTCCATTGATATTCAACATGTTGAAGCCATTAATGCGCGTAGCATGGGTGCAGAAACCCTGGTATTGCATGCCGCGCAACAATTGCAGCTGGACGAGAAACTCACTGCACTCGGCTTTAATAAAAGGGATGTTGCTGCGGCATTGGGGAGCATCATAGGTCGTGCGGTTTCACCCGGCAGTGAATTGTACACACATGACTGGTTGCAAAACCAGACAGGACTGGGCGAGCTGCTGAGTCATGATTATGGCGACACCAGCCTGACACGTCTATATGCTGCGAGTGACAAGTTACTCAAGCACCGGGCTCCGGGCTGTTCTTGAATCATTTTTATCCGGTCGCGAGCAGATCTTGTTTGATTTAAACCGCAAGATTGTTCTGTATGATTTGACCAACACTTATTTTGAAGGCCAATGCGCTCAAAATCCACAGGCAAAATTCGGTCGCTCCAAAGAAAAGCGCACGGATTGCCCCTTAGTAACCCTAGGCCTGATTCTGGATGGAGACGGTTTTCCATTGAGCAGCCAGGTCTTTCCGGGCAATGCAAGTGAACCTGCCACTTTGGAATTGATGCTGGATGGACTGTGAGACAAAGATCCATTCAATCAACTAAAACCCGTGGTCATCATGGATGCCGGTATTGCCAGTGCTGACAATATTGCCTGGCTCATCAAGCAAGACTATCATTATCTTGTCATCAGCCGAGAACGACACGTCAAAGACCTGAGAGAACAAGAATCCCCGGTAACGGTCAGAGAGACCCAAGACAGTCGTGTTGTTGTTTATCGTGAAGTGGATACAAAAACCAAAGAAACTCGGCTCTATTGTCATTCGGACCTAAAATCAAAAAAAGAACAAGGCATCCGTAACCGCTTCCATGTGCATACACTGCGCCATCGACTCAGGCTGCAGGGCATTCACCTAAGCTGGGACAGCATTCGCAACATTATGTCGACCCAGCAGCGCCTGACCATTACTTTGCCTACTGATAACGACACTATCATTCATTTGAGAACCACAAGTAAAGCAGAAGCCAGACAAAAACAAATAGACACTGCTCTGAACATTAACCCCGACCCGATAGGAAAATATAAAACAACTGTTGATATGAAATCTGTAGTGCCAACTGAGACCGATTGAAAAATTTAACTCATTGAAATAATAGGGAGGTGACAGTATAAGTGACGAAGATGGGTTAAGAGTTGGGTGTCTGAGCTTACAATATAAAAAAAGGCTATGTCAAAGACATAGCCTAAAATAGATTATTGAAGGTTGTTAAGGGGAGAATCCAATAACCATAACCTAATTATTTCAAAAAACAGGCCATAAAACCGAGAAACTAATCACATTTAATAAGTTTGACTTCACTGAGTTTCGGTACTAGGTTTTTAAAGTTGATTTTATGCAAAGAACAGAAATATTTTTGACACAAATTAGTTTGCTACCAATCGAAATATTTTATCAATATTAAAGAATCTTTGAATAATTTTTTATTCAATTTCATTTGCTAATTTAGCTGCATAGCCAATGTAACTACGTGGTGTAAGTTCTTTTAATGCTTTTTTTGCTTCAGCAGGAATTTTAAGATTATCTATAAAAATACCCAGGTCTTCTGGTGTTATACGATTTCCTCGAGTTAATTCTTTTAATTTTTCATATGGCTTTTCTATGCCATAACGCCGCATAACGGTTTGAATAGGTTCTGCTAGGACTTCCCAGTTATTATTTAGGTCTGCTTCTATAGCTTCGGGGTTTATTTGTAATTTAGAGATACCTTTTAATGATGATTGTATGGCAATACTGGTATGAGCAACACCCACTCCAATATTACGTAATACTGTTGAGTCTGTTAAATCTCTTTGCCAACGGGAAATAGGTAGTTTTTCACTTAGAAAAGAAAATAATGCGTTGGCTAACCCAAGATTACCTTCTGAATTTTCAAAATCAATAGGGTTAACTTTGTGAGGCATAGTTGATGAGCCAACTTCGCCTGCGATAGTTTTTTGTTTAAAATAACCTAAAGAAATATATCCCCAGATATCTCGGTTAAAATCGATCAAAATAGTGTTGAACCGAGAGAGGGCATGGAAATATTCTGCAATGTAATCATGAGGTTCTATTTGAATAGTGTATGCATTCCAAAATAACCCTAGGGACTCTACAAATGACTTTGTGAATTTTTCCCAGTCAACTTCAGGGTAAGCAATACTATGGGCATTATAGTTTCCCACGGCACCATTAATTTTGCCCAATAACTCTACGCTTTCTAATTGTTCTTTTTGGCGTAATAATCGAGTGACAACATTAGCAAATTCTTTACCTGTTGTTGTTGGACTAGCAGTTTGACCATGAGTTCTAGACATCATGGGCTGACTTGCTGTTTCTAAAGCGATCGCTTTAATCGATGCAATGCATTCTGTTATTTGAGGAAGAAGGGCTTTACGCCCATCTTTAAGCATGAGTGCATAAGATAGATTGTTAATATCCTCAGATGTGCAGGCAAAATGAATAAATTCATTAACTTTGTTAAGCTCATCATTTTTAGCAATTTTTTCTTTTAGAAAATACTCAACCGCTTTGACATCATGATTCGTTATTTTCTCAATATCTTTAATACGTTGCGCATCATCTTCTGAAAAATGTGTGATGATATTATTTAATAATTGTGTTGCATCATCACTAAATTCTGGAACTTCAGTAATTTGAGAGTGCTTAGCTAAGGCCTCTAACCATCTGATTTCAACTTCAACACGATAACGAATTAAACCAAATTCGCTAAAGATGGGTCTAAAAGCTTCAACTTTACTGCTATATCGGCCATCTATTGGTGAAATTGCAGTCAGGGAAAAATTAGTCATTGGAGTATATCCTGTTGATAATTGTGTGCTATGAAGCACAGTGAGAATTAAAAATTATTATAGTTATTCGTTATATTTTGTCTCAATAATCCCTCCCCCTAAACAAATATCTCCATCATAAAAAACAACAGACTGTCCAGGAGTAATCGCTCTTTGGGTGATTTCAAAACTAACTTTACATCGGTCGTTTGCTAAAGGTTCTATTTTACATACCTGATCACTTTGACGGTAACGTGTTTTAGCATTACAAATAATTGTCTCAGTTAAAGGTTTATTATTACACCAGTCTAATTGACTGGCTTCTAAAGTATTATGCAGCATTAAAGGATGGCTGTGACCTTGTCCAACAATAAGTCTGTTGTTATTTAAATCTTTATCTAAAACATACCAAGGTTCATCGGGTGCATTTTTTACTCCACCAATTCCTAGCCCTTGTCTTTGACCCAAGGTGTAATACATTAAGCCTTGGTGTTTGGAAATGTATTGGCCTTCAGGTGTTCGCATTTCGCCCGGTTGTGTTGGTAAATAGCGCTGTAAGAATTCTTTAAACTTTCTTTCCCCTATAAAACAGATGCCTGTACTATCTTTCTTTTTATGGTTATCAAAGCCAGCACGTTTGGCCATGGCTCTTAACTCAGGCTTATGGATATCGCCAATGGGAAAAAGTGTTTTAGATAATGCATTTTGTCCAAGAGTATAAAGAAAATAGCTTTGTTCCTTGTTAGGGTCTAAGCCTTTTAATAAAGAATATTTGCCATTCTTCTCCTTTACTCGCGCATAATGTCCGGTAGCGATATAGTCAGCACCTAAGTCTTCGATAGCGAAATTTAAAAAAGCTTTGAATTTTACATGTTTATTACAGAGAATATCAGGGTTTGGAGTTCTTCCAGCTTTAAATTCAGACAAAAAAACTTCAAATACTTCGTCCCAATATTCAGATGCAAAATTGACTGTTTTTAATTCGATGCCTAACTTATCACAGACTTGTTGAGCATCTGCAAGATCCTCCATGGCAGTACAATACTCTGTGCCATCGTCTTCTTCCCAGTTCTTCATAAATAACCCAGTTATTTTATGACCTTGCTCCAATAGTTTGAGTGCGGTAACAGAGGAATCAACGCCACCTGACATACCGACAATAATATTTTTACTCATTCTCTACATCTAAAAAAGACTTTAATAGTGATAAAGGGTAATATTCCCTAGCTAAAAATGCATCAATAGATTCTAATACGAGAGTGCTGCGTAAGTTTGATTTATTTGCAATGATTTCTTTATGAGTATGCCAATGGGTAGTAATAATATCATCATCAAGAATTTGATTTGGGTTATAAGAATAAACTGAACCAGCAAAACAGACTCTAAGGAAGCTTGGGAAGGTAGGGTTTTTACGCCAAAGTTGAATGCCAACGATGTGAGTCGGCTTAAAATGCCAAGCTGTTTCTTCATTTACTTCACGTTTTATAGCCGTAATGAGATCTTCCCCTTTTTCTAAGTGACCTGCAGGTTGATTAAATGCAATTCCATTGGGTGTGTTTTCTTCAACCAATAAAAATTTGTTATGTTTTTCAATTACTGCTGCAACGGTTACATGAGGCTTCCAGACCATAGGGGGTAAAGGTAATAACTTAAATTCTTTAAAAATATATTCTACAAGAATTAATTGATTTATGCTTAAAGATTGAAATAAACAAATTAGGTACTATGTTACACTTTAAGGTATCTTAAAAAAAATTATTTATACAATGCCTAGTAATGACCCAAATCATGATGGAAGTGACCTTGCCGTACAGGAAGCTAAGCCAAAATTAAAACGTCCTTCATTATATAAAGTAGTATTATTAAATGATGACTTTACACCGATGGACTTTGTGATTGAAATTTTGACGGATTACTTTAGTATGAACGAAAATAAAGCGACTCAAATTATGCTGCAGGTTCATACTCAAGGGGTTGGTGTCTGTGGAGTCTTTACAAAAGATGTTGCGGAAACCAAAGTACAAATTGTAAATGATTATTCACGAGAAAATCATCATCCACTCATGTGTGAGATGGAAGAAGCGTAAACCTTTAAAGAGAATAGAATTATGTTAAGCAAAGAAATTGAACATACTTTAAATCAAGCGTTTACCAATGCACATAGTAAACGACATGAATTTATTTCCGTTGAGCATTTACTTCTTGCCCTTCTTGACAATGATACTGTAAAACCAATCCTTCAAGCCTGTGGTTGTGATGTAATGGCTTTGCGTGGGGAATTAAGTCAATTTATAGATGAAACAGTTTCATTAATTGCTGAAAACATTCAACGTGAGACTCAGCCAACATTGGGTTTTCAACGAGTTTTGCAGCGTGCGGTTTTTCATGTTCAGGCGTCTGATAAAAAAGAAGTGACAGGAGCGAATCTTTTTGTAGCACTTTTTAGTGAGCAGGATTCCCATGCAGTGTTTATTTTGAACAAATATGATATTTCACGCCTTGATGTCGTTAATTATCTTGCTCATGGTATATCCAAAAAAGATCAAACAGCAGAGGAAGAGACTACAGAGGATCGACCTGCTGCTGAGACTGTAGGTACAGAACCCGTTGAAACAACGGCTCTGGAAAAATATACAACAAATCTTAATGAAGAGGCTCTTTTGGGGAATATTGATCCCTTAATAGGCCGTGACCAAGAGGTTGATAGAACAATACAAGTGCTCTGCCGAAGGCGAAAGAATAATCCGTTATTAGTTGGTGAGGCAGGGGTAGGTAAAACAGCTATTGCAGAAGGGCTAGCAAAGCGTATCATTGAAGAAGATGTTCCTGAAGTCTTATTAAATAATGTTATTTATTCATTAGATTTAGGTTCTTTGGTAGCGGGTACAAAATACCGTGGTGATTTTGAAAAACGTTTAAAATCATTGGTTAACCAACTTAAAAAAGAACCAGAAAGTATTTTATTTATTGATGAAATTCATACTATTATTGGTGCAGGATCCGCATCGGGTGGTGTGATGGATGCTTCTAATTTAATTAAGCCAGTATTAGCATCTGGACAGTTGAGATGTATTGGGTCAACTACTTATCAGGAGTATCGGGGTATTTTTGAGAAAGACCATGCGCTTGCTAGGCGATTTCAAAAAATTGATATAGTTGAGCCTTCAGTTGAAGATACCATTAAAATATTAAAAGGGCTACGGCCCCGTTTTGAAGAACATCATGATTTAAAGTACACGCAGAATGCCTTGAAATTAGCTGCTGAACTTTCGGATCGATTTATTACAGATCGATTCTTACCAGATAAAGCTATCGATGTGATTGATGAAGCGGGGGCGCGACAACGTCTTTTTGAGGAAAAGGATCGTAAAAAAATGATAGACAGTGCTGAGATTGAAGAAATTATTGCTAAAATTGCAAGAATTCCTGAAAAATCAGTTTCTAGTAATGATAAAGATAAGCTAGAAATGCTGGAAAAAAACTTGAAAATGTTGGTTTTTGGGCAGGATGAGGCAATTTCAGAATTGGCTTCGGCAATTAAATTGTCACGTGCAGGCCTAAGAGATGCCAGTAAAACAATAGGGTCTTTTTTATTTTCTGGGCCAACAGGTGTGGGGAAAACAGAAGTCACAAAACAATTAGCGAAAGTTCTGGGTGTTGAATTGATACGCTTTGATATGTCTGAATATATGGAAAGGCATACCGTATCTCGGTTAATTGGAGCGCCTCCTGGTTATGTAGGTTATGACCAAGGGGGGTTGCTGACAGAAGCAGTTAATAAGCATCCTCATGCAGTCTTATTACTTGATGAGCTTGAAAAAGCGCATCCTGATGTCTTTAATTTACTTTTACAGGTTATGGATCATGGTTCGTTGACGGATAATAATGGACGAAAAGCTGATTTTCGGAACATTATTTTAGTAATGACAACCAATGCAGGAGCAGAAGAGGCGAGTAGAGCATCTATTGGTTTTTCTCACCAAGATCACTCGTCAGATAGTCTTAAAGTGATAGAAAGAAATTTTTCTCCTGAATTTAGGAATCGTTTGGATGCGATAGTTCAATTCAAACCATTAGATATATCAATTGTTGGAAGTGTTGTAGATAAATTTATTTTTGAGCTGGAACATGTGCTTGCGGAAAAAAATGTAACCTTATCTCTTGATTCTGAAGCTCGATTATGGCTATCAGAAAATGGGTGTGATCTAAAAATGGGGGCTAGACCCATGGCGCGTTTGATCCAAGATAAAATTAAGAAACCGTTAGCAAATGATCTGTTATTTGGGAAGTTAGCAAATGGGGGGCATGTTCGAATTTATGTTGATAATAAAGAACTTGCTTTTACAATAGAAAGTAAAGAATTGAGTATTGCAGAAGACAACTAGTCTATTTACCCTTTATTCTCGCTGTTCTTTAAACGATCAGTAGGAATAAATTTTAGCGTATTCGGAATGTAATACGTCCTTTAGTTAAATCATAAGGTGTCATTTCTACCTTAACTTTATCTCCAGTTAAAATACGAATGTAATGTTTACGCATTTTTCCTGAGATATGAGCAGTGACAATATGTCCGTTTTCTAGCTCTACACGAAACATAGTGTTAGGAAGCGTATCAATTACCTTTCCTTCCATTTCAATTTGATCTTCTTTTGCCATAATAATAAGCCTAAGTTGTTTTATTTAATTTCCCATAATAGCATAGCTTGTCGATTTGGAATAGAACCTTTATGTTTTTTTAATATTTAGTAGGTGTAAGCTAGTTAGGTGCTAATAGCGATTCAGACTGTAGATAAGGGATTTATCAAAAGGAATGTGATAATTAGGCTTAAGGGACCTCTGGTCAAGTCTAATTGTTTTTATAACTTGCTAAAACTGCCGATATTTTCCACGAAGATCGTTGTAATAGAGTGACTATTACGTTTCACTTCGTAGAAAATAGCGACCGTTTTTTCTGCGCTAAATTCTAATCGACTTAATCATTAGGCCTCCTTATTTAACGTATTGATTAAATAATGTCAATAATTTTCTGGGGATCTCTTAATATTTTTATCATCTCATTAGCTGGTATTGGCTTACTTAATAAATATCCTTGAATTTCATCACAAGAGTATTGGCTTAACAAATCTAGTTGTTCTTTTTCTTCAACGCCTTCTGCAACAACTGTCATACCCATTGAATGAGCCATGGAAATCATAGGCTGGACAATTTTTTGGTCATTATCATCATTACAAATATCCTTAATAAAAGATTTGTCAATTTTTAGTGTATTGATGGGAAGATTTTTTAAATAACCGAGGGATGAGTAACCTGTACCAAAATCATCGATAGCTATGTTAATGCCTCTTGCATTTAATTTTCTTAAAGATTCTATGGCCGTCTCTAAGTTATTCATGAGGGTGGTTTCTGTAATTTCTAACTCTAATAGTCGGGGAGGAACTGAATATGTTTCTAAAGTGCTAAATATTTTATGTGTAATGTCGCTTTGCATTAATTGCACACTCGATAAATTAATGGCTATTTTACAGTCGTAAATTCCTATATCCATCCACTCCTTCATTTGTTTACAGGCTTTCTTTATTACCCAGTCCCCTATAGGTATAATGAGTCCACGTTGTTCGGCAAAATCAATAAACTCAAGAGGTGCAAGAGTGTTTCGTATAGGATGGTTCCAGCGAATTAATGCTTCAACGCCAGTGATTTTTTTCTGTTTAATATCCCATTTTAGTTGATAGAAAAGTTGCCAATTTTCATTTTCAATAGAATGTCGTAATTCTTTGTCTAAATGTAAATGTTTAATAGATAAATCCTGCATTTGAGGATCAAAAAATTGATAGTTAAAATCTGATTTAGCTGATTTGCAATGTTGCTTTGCAGTCATTGCATTATTCAATAATTCTTCAGGGGTATTTGCATCGGTAGGATATAAACTGATACCTACATGGCTTGACAAATGAATCTTGTGGTTATCAATGAGAATAGGGTTGTTGATTTCATCTAGTAATCTTTTTACAGTCCATGTCACTTGTTCTTTTCCTGTTAAATCGCTTAAAAATATAGCAAATTCATCACCTGCAACGCGTGATATTGTTAAGCGAGATATATTGTCACTCTTACGAAAAATAGTTTCTAATCGTTCTGCTATTGTTCTTAATAATTGATCACCAATAGACCGGCCAAAAGTGGAATTTATTTGACCAAACATGTCAAGATCAAAAATAAATACTGCTGCTAATTGGTCATGACGAAATCCACGCTCAATAGCTTGAGTAACTCTATCATAAAATAAAATTTGATTAGGCAGGCCTGTTAATGCATCATAGCTATTGTTATATTCAAGTTCAGCAGAAAATTTTGAAGCAATGTTTTCTAGCTGATCGATACGATTTTGTAAATTAATTACTTTTGTAGAATCAACCGCATTATTTGACTCTACTGGGTTTTCTGGCTCTGTTTTTTCTGCATCAAGGCTTGTGGCATTTTCCGGTTTCCAAATAATAACTAGGTTTCTTCCAGATTCTTTTGCAGTATAAAGTGCATTATCAGCTAAATTATTTAAATCACTTGGTGTTTCTGCGGGGTTCAAAATACTTGCTACGCCAATACTAGCCGTTACTAATGGGCCATCTTTAAAGCGAGAAGAAGATTCATCCTTTATTCTAATACGGATGCGTTCGGCTACTATAAATGCTTCATCGGTTTTCAATCCTGGTAAAACCACACAAAACTCTTCCCCCCCATATCGCCCAACTACATCTACTTTACGTGTATTGGAATGTAAAATTTCAGCTAATAATTTAATAACTTCATCACCTACACCATGTCCATAATTATCATTGACTAATTTAAAATGATCTAGGTCGACCATGAAACAACTCAGCTCAAGGTCTTGTTCAAGTGCTTCAGAAAATAATTCTTCAAATTTTTCAGAAAAGGATCGTCGGTTTAAACACCCTGTCATAGGATCTCGAGTAGCCAGATAGTGTAGTTCTTTGTTTTGCTGTTCAACGTGAGAAGTTGATTTTTTTAACTGTAAAATTGTTGATTGCAATTTAGAATTATGTGTTTCTACTTCTGTCATATCATTTAGTGTGATCAAAACACCTAGGTTTCTGTCTTTATTTCCACTGATAGCTGAGGTGTTTAAAGCAAATTTTATTTGAATACCTTTAGAGGTTTTTAATAATAAATGAGAACCAACTGAGCTATTTCCACTTTTTATCACTTGATCCCAAGGGAATCCTGATCCTGATTTCTGTGCTGAAATATGTGCCCAGTTTAATTCAGACATTTTAACGCCTAGAAGAGAAGTTGGTGAACGGTCTATTTTGTCACTGAAGGCCTTATTAGAAAGTATAATTTGTTCTTTCTCATCGAGGATAATTAAGCCCTCTGAAAGTGTATCAAACGCAGCATTAACCCTTTCTGGAATTACTGCGGAGGGATCAAGTTGTCTTAGTATTCTTAACATGAATACTAAGTAGACAAAGAAGCCAATCAATAAGATAAAAGCAGTCATCTTAACAATAGGCTGCTTAAAGAACCCTAAGAATGAATCTTCGTTGATTGATTCAAATCTTAGTTCTACATTAGCCCATAAGCTTCCGTGTTGTATAATAGGTATAAGAACATGAGTGGATGTTGATTTTTTTTCATCATATCCTTTCCATAAATACTTATGATTCCCTGATTGAAATATCAGGTTTCCTTTAGTAAGTCGAATACCTGCAGATAAAATATCAGGGTTATATTTAACAATATATCTTATCAGTTTCTGGGTTTTTTTTATGTCTTGGACTGATGTTAAAATTGAAAACTGTATTGCTAGCGCCTCACTGACTTTTTTTCGGGAATCTAGAACATAATTTGCTTCTTTCGGAGTAAAGCCTAATAAATCAGCAGCTAAAAAAATACAAGTTGTTAATAAAACCAAGGTAAAGCTGATGCGTATGGCGGGTAATATTGTGCCAATCGATTTGTTTAAGGCATTCATTTAAAAAGTATCTATGAAATTCACGTAAAAAATTATTGAAATTAAGTCTGCTTCTAAATTAAGTGTAGCTGAAACTGTTAGATAGCTAAGGTGGAGGGTTAAATAAAATAGTACATCTATTAAAAATAAAGAATGTTTGAAAAAGTGATGTGAACATTGAGGGCGACTATATCTTCTGTTTTAAAAATAGAAAATATCATTAGACATATTTCAAAAAAATTGTTGTAGTTTTATAATAAGGTTTCAGGTTTAGTATTCGTCGCTTTATTTTCATTATCCACCTCTAACCGTGAACATTTCTTTTTTTATAATTAATATTTAGTTTCTGAAAAGGGGGAATTGATTTGTTTAATGAAAATTAAACCTATTGCGTTGTCTATAAGAAAAAACTGATAACAATGCTGTTAATATTAAAAGGCTATATTCTGATAATGTTGGTATCGGTTTTGGATTGGTAACGGAAACGGTTGGGATATTAATCACTAAGCTGTTACTGTCTGAAATATCTATTAAAGTACCTGTGGCAGGTGTCCCACTTGCTGTTGCTGTATTATCAATTTTACCGGCATTGGCTTCAGCTAAGGTTACTGTGTGGCTACAACTGTATAACCAGGTTTCTGTTGGGTCAAGAATATTATTAGTATTAGAATCACCACCTGTAAGTGTAGGTGCAACAGAACAATTAATGTCAGTTAAAGATACGGTGTTGATACTGATATTCCCCGTATTATTAAGCGAGAAGTTATAAACAACAGAATCCCCAATCATGGTCGGTATTGAGCTTGTAGATTTGTTGAGAGTCCAGCTAGGGAAGGCATTAGGGATTTGAAAGCCTACAATACCGAGTTGTTCGGTTATGCCATTGTTGTTTGAGGTATGGTCGTCATCACCCACGTGAAGATAGACATGACCAATTGCTTGATCTGATTTAACAGAAATAAAAACAGTTGTGCTACCACCCCATTTATTATCTGAATTGTTGGCAGCACCTGTTGGAAACCCGGGTGTTGTAAGAGGCTCTACAACAGGAGTATAGCTAGTGCCATTATGAACAGTACCCGTATGTATGATAGGTGTGTCATTCAATGCATTTCCATCTGTATCAAAAACAATGATTCTAGCCGCTGTACCATAGTTTAGGCGAGATTCTGTATCGCCAATAAAAACTCCAAATTCATTGATAGGTGTGGTGCTATTAGTAAAGTTAAAACGAATGGCGTTTAGACCACCATTACCTGAAAGAAAAGTAGAGATTCTAGTGTTAGCAGGAAAAGGATTGGGTGCGCCAGATTGAATAGAATTGCTTGATCCTTGAGTGACTGTTCCTGTGTTTACATCAACAAAGTCAATAGAAGTTGGTGTTCCTGGTCCAGCTATGTTGATATAACCCAGTTGCCAATCAACCTGGTAAGAAAGAGTATTTGTGTCTAAAAATACGGTTGATTCAGAATACTTATTAGATCCGATAAAAATATTAGGGTTTATTGCTCCATTTAAAAGAGACATAACCCATGCATCATCTAGTGTTGCAGCAGCAGTTCTTCCTGCTATTGTATTGCCTCTTGCCTCATCCGAAATTGTTACAGTTACCAGTGCATAAGCTTGGTTTGAGAAGAGTAATAAAGAGCAGTTTAAAACAACAATAAAGAAATAAATAATCTGTATTTTATTTGACATGCAGATTTTTCCATATTTGTTTGAGTTGAGTTGCAAATTTAATAATATAAGTCGTTTATAGTTAAGCAAAGGTAATGAGGCATATAACGACAGTATTCGAGTCTATATTGCCAATATGCTGTGTGTAGCTGTAAGTACCCAAGTAAAATTAATT
>JAGLDH010000072.1 GCA_023145835.1 Methylococcales bacterium | reverse complement strand
TCATAAACTACAAAAGGCTTTCTAGGCGATGAATCCCCTCGAAATTCCATTATTCTCGTTGGATAGGTATTCCACTGTTTCATCGCTAAGATTGGTTTTTAAAGGGCTCTCAACGTTTGGCGGAAGATTCTTGCTAATCAGGTCAAATTATTCATAACTTTGTCCGTCCTCACTGGACATCAGGAAAGGTGCCTGCTGTTGCTTTAGGCGTTCTTGAGAAACCACTATTCCTTGAAAGTATTCTGAAGGGTCGTTTTGCTCAATAGTCAGCAATAATAAACTTGGAATCTGTGTGCTTATTTTCTGATTGATGAATAGTTGGAGCCCAGTCCCTGCCTTACAGAACAATTAATACTTAAGACTATTCTCTTTCCAATTGAGGAAATAAGAACAATTTTTTAGGTTTTTCACTGGGTATTAATAATATATCATTTTTAGTTCTCTGTACTTCATGTTATACGGTTGAGACAGGTTTGACACAAACGCCTAATTAAATTACAAATGTTATAGCAATTATTATTAGAGGTAGTGGTTGAAATGTACATAGGCGAGGTTTCGAAATTAACAGGAGCGACTCCTAAAGCAATAAGGTTATATGAAAGTATGGGGTTAATACCCATTCCAGAGCGTAAAGGTAAATATAGGCATTATAAAAATAATGATATTGGGTTAATAAAAATAATAAAAGAAGGTCAGCAATTTGGGTTAAAACTTTCAGAAATAAAGCAATTGATAAATCATAGTACTTCTTGTGATTCAATTCATTGGGATAACGCTATTATATTAATGAAGAAAAAATCACAAGAAATTGATGGTGATATAAAAAAATTACAACAATCTAAAGTCAAGCTAGATGAAATTATAAGAATGCTTGAAAAAGAAACAGTTGATGACTAGAAAATTTTTCCTTGACTCTATCCCTAAGGTCAGACTGTATATTTAATATTTTACAATAGATCAAGAGGTGAAAATGGCACAAATTCTTATATTAAATGGGAATCCTAAGCAACAGAGCCTGTGTAAAAGCTTGGCAGAATCATATGCACAAAGTGCTGTTGATGGTGGAAGTGATGTAAAAATAATTCATATTTCGGAATTAGATTTCGATATAAACCTTAAGGAAGGATTAGATAAAGAGCAAGTATTGGAGAATGATCTACGAATATTGCAAAATAACATTCTTGAATCCTCGCATATTGTCATTTTTACACCTCTTTGGTGGGGAAGTATGCCAGCTAAATTAAAAGGTCTGTTTGATAGAGCTTTTCTCCCAGGTTTTGCATGTAAATATGAGGTTGGCAGTTCGACTCCTAAGCCATTATTAGTGGGGAAAACAGCTAGAATAATAGTAACAATGGATACTCCTGTTTGGTATTTTAGATGGGTCCTTGGTGACCCAGTAATTAAACTACTTAAAAAATCAATTTTGGAATTTTGTGGGATTCAGGTTAAAGGTGTGTCACGGTTTGGGCCAGTCATTTCCTCAACTGATATAATTAGAAATAAATGGATTAAATCTATACAGAAAGCTGCTTCAAACGACTCTGTCGTTAATATTACATAACCTCAGTTTGGGGTAAGAACTTAGGATAAAGTGTAGTAGCTTAGGCTTGATCTGACAGTTTCCTGTTTTTTAAGATGTCTGTCAGGTTAGGTTTGAGTCTGATTTTTTTCTGACCAAATCGACTTTCTATTAAGCAATGTTTCCATGAGTGTTCGCCCATAGCACACAATCCTTGATGAGTTCGTTCATTTTTATAGTATTGCATCCATTCGTCCAGATCTTTTTGTAATTCTTCCATTGTTGAATAGAGCTTTTTTCTAAATAATATCTGATAAAATTTATTGAGAATGGTCTTATGAAAGTGTTCATCGATACCATTTGTTTGCAGTGACATGGCTTTGGTTTTGGTGTGATCAATGCCATTAATGGCTAGATAGAGCTGATAATCAAGTTGACCTCAATATTCGCAGCGTGGCGAGTCGATTTTTGTGACATAAAGTCCCAAAATCTATCATGAAGAGCACGATGGCGCATACTTTTTCTTGGTCACCTATAGGGTATAGGGAGAGGCGTTAGGCCGATATATTAAGCAAAGCACCCGGTTCAAGTAGGCCTGCATTAGAAAGCTTGGAATTAAGTTCAGACTTTTTGTCACTATTAATATCAGATACATCTGGATAATCATCAAGAATACTCTGTAAGGTTTGCAAATTATTATAATCGACTCCAGTTGGTTTTTTAGGCTCAGATGGAGGCTGACGATTTTCAATATTTTCCCTAATTGCTTTAATGCAAGATTAGGTCAGCACACTACATTTACTAGATGTCAAAACGGATTTTTTTCTGAACGATATTATTAAGCTGACGATTGATTATTTCAAGAATACTGCATTTTTTCAGCAAAGGAGTATCAAATAAAACAAGATAATGCTCTTTTATGTTGATCTGCCTCATACTGAGGAATAAAGGTATAACAAAAACTATCTGCATCTTAACAGTGTGGGTTAACTCATTAGTCGGCAGCCTTAGAAAAAATATATACGGGGTCGTATATATTTTCAGGTTTTTTATAAGGCTGTCTTCTTTTTTTATCCCAAACGCAGGTTACTTGGTGTTTAATTTCGGTTTAGATTCTGTTGGGCAAGGTGAAAATTCACAGCTAGGAGGCACACGACCCACTCCTGATCCATCCGGACAAATTTTAGCATCTTGAGTACAAAACTGTCCTTCACCACCATTCTCATCATTTTCTATCGTCACAGGACAGCTATCTAGTAAATCTATATTATAAAAAGTCCCTTGATTAGGCTGAATTGATTTTAGTTCGTTTATGAATTCATTAAACTGGAAATCAACAATATAACTCCCGGCTTCCGCACAAAAAGATATTCCACCTTCTATTGGATTAGAGCCATTGTTTGAAGGACTTGTAACAACAAAAATATCTACAGTTCCAGAGGAAATAGCGTGGCCGACTACTTTTCTAACTGTTCTAAGAGCCGCACTGTCCAGAGCTCCACCAATACTTCCGATACTGACTTTAACGGCTGATTGAGCGGGTAATGGAAATTCTCTAGGTATGTCTACAATGGGGATAGGCTCTTCATCTGGAGTAGAAAAAGCATTGGCGTTGATTGATATCAATGATAAAGCCCAAAATAATGTTAATATAAATTTATTCATTTTTTTCTCCTAATATATGAAAAAATAAGGCTAGTTTTTGCCTTACATGATAAAGATTCAATTGAAAGGGGTTACAAGAGACTTCAGTTAGAATCAATTTAGATCTAACCTTTAGTTTTAAAACTTTAGGCTATTTCTTGTCTAGAACTGTAGTTTTGTATTCTTTTTTTGTCTGTTATAGTTTTGTAAAAATACTGTACCTGGTCAGTGGATATATACATTTTATACAGCACAATAATAAATCGTAAGTATTTGTAATTATTGTATATATTTAGTTGTAGTGGGGGTGTTATCAAATGTTGTTTTTTTACATCCTTTAACAACTTTGCTACACATTGATTACACTTTTAAGTAATATCATAATTCTAACTATTGATTATGGTGTTAATTCTTAATTATTTGGCATAAGGGCTCCTCTATTAATCTTCTCTTTAACACTGTTTTGAAACATAGAATTTAAGATTAACAATGGCCTTTCCAACATATATTGAATGTTTTGAATCAGAAAATTACTATGTGATATTAAATAAGTCAGAATTGTATTCTGATAGTTTGTAGTATTTGTTACTATGTTCCATTTTATCTTGTTAAATCAGTGTTTTAATTAATATAAGCTAGTGTAATTAATAGGAGATTACGATGTCTGCTCTAATAAAAAAAACTGCATATGGTGGTTGTCCACATGATTGTCCTGATACTTGCTCAATGGTTTATGAGGTTGAAGAGGGAAAATTGATAGGGGTTAAAGGGAATTCTGATCACCCTATGACTCGGGGTGGTTTGTGCGTCAAATTAAATGATTATGAAAAACGGCATTATCACCCAGATCGTTTGTTATACCCATTAAGGCGGACTGGGCCAAAAGGAAGTAAACAGTTTGAAAGAATAACGTGGGATGAAGCACTTGATGAAATAACAACAAAATGGAAAGCCATTATTGAAAAACATGGGGCACACGCAATTATGCCTAATAGCTATCTTGGGAATCAAGGGCTAGTACATGGTTTAAACGGTGGTGATGCTTTTTTTAATCGAATGGGCGCAACCGTTACTGAACGTACATTTTGTGGTGAGGGCTCATGCACCGCTTGGTTATTGACTGTCGGACCTACCGCAGGAGTTGACCCGGAAAGTTTTGTTCACTCTAAATATATTGTTATTTGGGCTTGTAACTCTGTTAGTACTAATCTTCATCACTGGCATATAATTAAACAAGCTCAGAAAAAAGGTACAAAAGTGATTGTTATTGATTCGTTTGCTTCAAAAACAGCAAAAGAAGCTGATTGGCATATTGCGCCAAAACCTGGGACAGATGGTGCTTTGGCGATGGCAATGATCCATACAATTATTGAAGACGGCTTGGTAGATCAAGATTATGTTGATAAATATACGGTTGGCTATTCTGAATTAGCTGAACGTGCCAAAAATAAAACACCTGAATGGGCATCTGAAATAACGGGTATTCCTTCAAAAGATATTCGGCAATTTGCCAGAGAATATGCGACTACGCCTCCGGCAGCTATTCGTCTTGGTGTTGCGTTAGAAAGAAGTTATGGTGGTGGTCAAACTATTCGCGCAGTGAGTTGCCTTCCTGCCTTAATTGGTTCTTGGCGGCATGTGGGAGGTGGTGCATTACAATTTCCTGTCTGGGAACACCCCTATAAATTTGATGTCATTTGTCGCCCAGATTTAATTCCAGAAGGTACCCCTGCAGTAAACAATCTTCAATTAGGACGTATTTTAATAGGTGAAACAGAACTTGATACGCCGATTAAATCTATGATGTGTTGGAACACAAATCCTGTAACACAAGCACCTGAAACAGATAAAATTATTGAAGGATTAAAACGTGAAGATCTATTTATGGTGTCAGCAGAACATTTTATCTCTGATACAGCAGCTTATGCCGATATAATCTTACCTGCTTCCATGGGGGCAGAGATGGAAGATATGGTTCTCTCATGGGGACATCTTTATCTAACATACAATGAAAAATGTATTGACTCACCCGGGGAAGCCATTTCAAATAATGAGATATTTCGACGCTTGGCTAAACGAATGGGTTATGAGGAAGAGAATTTTAAATGGTCAGATAGTGAATGCCTGGAAAAATATGTAGACTGGGATTCGCCGGCTTGTGATGGTATTGATTTAGCGTATATGCGCAAACATGGTTTTGCTCGATTAACTGTAGGTACTAAAGATGACCGAGCTCCGCATAAAGAAGGTAATTTTCCAACGCCATCTGGTAAATGTGAATTTAAACTGGATGGAGCAACAAATTTTGTTGCAGGTCCATTTAGGCAAATGTATGAAGGTTTTCAATCAGGAGAGTTATTAGATGATTTACCCGATTATGTTGAATCTAGAGAAACTCCAGAAAGCAACCCTGAGCTTGCTAAAAAATACCCTTTGAATATTATTTCACCCAAAAGTCATGGGTTTTTGAATTCCTGTTACGCGAATATGGAGCATAAAATCAAAGGGCAGGGTGAACAATTTGTGTTGATGAATAGACTTGATGCGGATACTCGTGATATTAAACAAGGTGATAAGGTTCGTGTCTTTAATGATAGAGGAGCATTTGAAGGCGATGCCAGAATTACTGATGACGTTAATGCAGGCATTATTGTTGCCACTTTAGGATATTGGCGACAATTAAACAAAGGCACAGTTAATTGCATTAGTTCGGCAGAATTTGTTGATATGGGACATGCCCCAACATTCTCTGATAATTTAGTTCAGGTAGAGTTAGTGAGGTGAGGGAAGGGAAGTTGACTGATTAGTTTACCTTTATTAATTAAGCTGAAAGTAAATATATAATCTGTAATCCATGGTTTTATAAGCGTACGCTGAAAATCAAGGAAACGGAGCGACAGCGAAGTGAT
>JAGLDH010000071.1 GCA_023145835.1 Methylococcales bacterium | reverse complement strand
AATGAGTCTTTGGACATGGATGTCCAAAGGTGATATGTAGCGAGGATGGCGCGCCAGCCAGTTTGATAAAATAGGTTATTTCAAACAAAGAATACATACAATCATTGCTGAACCTTTGGCAAAAATAGGATTTATTAGAATAATGGGGTGGTTAAATGCAGATAGACAAAACTCACTCTTACCATCAAAAATAGTACAAGCAAAAACAGCGATTCAAAACCTCACAAAAACAGTTCAATCTGCTACCAATGAAGTGTTGGTTATGCGAAAAGGATTAAACTTGGAGCCAGACCGACCTAAATCACTTGGAAATTTACCACTGATAGTTATAACCGCAGGGAAAAAAAATAAAGAAAAAGCTTTAGGGTCAATAAAGGAAGGCAAGTTAGAAGAGAAACTACAAAAAGAAATTGTAGCTTTGTCTAGTAATAGCAAACATATTATTGCTCATGAAAGTGGTCATTATATAATGTACGACCAACCAGAGTTGGTTGTGAGTGAAATTATAAGTTTAATGGTGGAGGCTAAATAAATGTCAAATAGTCATTATTTAGCATGATTAACTTCCTATTTGATGCTGCTCCATAGCACAGTATTATCGTATAGCGTAGCTTGGATGAGTACCTGCGTTATCCGACATGACATACAAGATGACTCACAAACTAAGAATAGTCTGATGAAATACACTGTCGCTTTGTCATTCTACAAAACACTATTGATATAACTAGAAATATCAATTATTTCTAGTTGGCAAAGTGAATGCTGCATAGGATATTCATGCCAGCTAATGGGATACCCCATCGTCTTTAAACGACTATAAGCAGCTTGGGCTATTTGAGGATGTACAACAGAATCCATCGTTCCATGTGCCATAAAAATTGAAGTTTCATTATTGGCAGGTGCACGTTCTGTTTTAAGTTGTTCTGTCGTTGGCATATAGGTTGATAAAGCAATAATACCCGCTAATTTGTGTGGGTACCGTAAGCCTGCATGTAAGGCAATGACACCGCCCTGAGAAAAACCAGCCAATATGATATTTTCAGCTTTAATTCCTTTATTTATTTGGTCATCAATTAATTCAGTCAGTTGGTCAGCGGATTTATAAATATCATCTAACGCAACTTTTCTATCTAAAGACGCATCCAGAACATCGTACCAGGAACGCATTTCCATTCCTCCATTGATAGTCACTGCTTGAATCGGTGCATTTGGAAAAATAAAGTTAATATGTGCTACTTTATCCAATAATAATTCAGGAACAATGTCTTCAAAGTCATGACCATCAGCACCTAAACCATGTAGCCAGATAATCACGTGTTGAGGGGTGGATGTTGCTGATATTTCTATACATGTAAGTGTTAAAGCCATAGTTATGATCTGGATTGTTATATTAGTATTGTATTAAATTGGTTTCATCTGTTGCATGAGAAAATATATTGGTTTTTTGTAAAATAAGTTATTGATTAATATTCTTTTTTATAGAGTTCAATATGGGTGAAACATCATTGTAATCAATAGGAATCGTGTATATTTTATTTATTAAAATCAGCCGCAATGAAGGATAAGTACTGACACCTAATTTACGTGAAAACATAATATGTTCAATCAATTTTTCATTAATAGCAGGGTTGATTAGATCACTACTAAATTGTTTTACATCGAGACCTAGCTCTCTAGCACAATCAATAAGAATATTGTTTAATGATGGATTTTTTGCATCTTGATAATAAGCATGTTGAATTTTTTTACGCATTAACGACCCTAATTCTGATGACTGACTTTCTGCGGCCAATACTGCTCGACAGGCAGGATAGGTTGAGCGATAAGGTGTGTTTTGTCTCCAAAAATCAAAATTAAATTTAACATTTTTAACTGTGTTCTCTATTTTATGCCATGCTTGTCGAACCATTGTTTGTGTTTCAATTGGCATAGGTATGTTTGAGTCAGTCGCTAAGCCACCAAGAACAGGTTTATCTAGAATATCTATAGGCAACTGTTCTTGTAATAAGCACAAAACTGATTCAAATGCATAACACCAACTACACATTGGGTCATAGATATAATATAGAGTGTTATTTTCAAGTTGCATATTTACGGATAGTTTAATCTTTAAATCAGTGGGGTTAGATTTAGTTGAGGATTATAATTAGGTGTTCTTTCTTAAGGAGCCTCTGATTAAGTTAGAAATTCTACTTTAAAGGAAACTCGGTTGGTTTTTTTAAAATTTTCTCATTTTTTATTCTAAATTACCTTCTTTTTACCACTATTTTCGTCCAAAACTCGAATTTATCCTGCGAGCTTCCCTCTTAATTGATAGAGATTTGCCAACCCAAGCAACATAAAACACTTGAACTCGATTCTTTTCCAATCCCTTATAGCGCACTTTACGGTAACCAAACTGACATTTAATTACTCTAAAGCAATGCTCTACGCGAGCCCTTACACTTGAATTCTTTCGATTACGTTTTTTCTGATTAGAGCTTAATTGTTTTTTGGGTTTACGCTTATACGAATCAGGCAAGGCTAAAGCCTTGTCTCCAAATCGTTTTTCCCTTAACTTAAAAGCAGTGAAGAGATTGCATGAGTAAACTTTAATGTGTAAAAGATATTAATTATAAGGCTGATTTATCTTGTTTGGGAAAAACTCGGTGGGTGTTGTGTATCAGTCCGGTGCCCTGCTAAATTGAATAAATACAATAAAATTAAAAAAGTGAAAATAACAGCTAAGCGAGAAGATAGTTTCATTATTATTAACTACGTTTTAGATGGCATATTGCCATCAAGGTATAAGAATATGACGAAATTGTAAACCTATATGTGCAACTGATTATTGCTATTTTCTAAAAAAACCGGGATCTACCATTAGGTGTTAATCTAATTATCGCGCCTTATAATTGTCCCATTCAACTGACTTTTTTACCCCTTATTGCGGCCATTTCAGTTGGGAATACAGCCGTTATAAAAACCTCAGAAATAGCACCTGCTTGTAGTGCTATTATCCGCAAAATTATCGATGAAACCTTTCCTCCAGAGTATATTGTATACATTGAAGGGGAGGTCAACGAAACAACGGTTTTGTTGCAGCAAAAATTTGAGCATATTTTCTTTACAGGTAGTCCTAGAGTGGGTTCCATTATTATGAGTGCTGCGGCAAAAAACTTAACGCCTGTTACACTGGAATTAGGAGGGAAAAACCCTTGTATCGTTCATCACGATGCTAAATTGGATATTGCTGTTAATCAGATTGTAAGTAGCAAATTTATCAACGCCAGCCAAACTTGTGTTGCACCAGACTATGTCATAGCCCACAAGTCTATTAAAGAAGAATTCCTAAGTAAACTTAAAAATCGAATTATTAATGTATATGGTGAAGATGCCAGCACCAGCCCCGATTTTGCTCGTATCGTTAACGACAGTCATTTCCAACGTATTACTGGTTTAATTGATCAGAAAAAAGTAATGGTAGGAGGGCAAAGTGATACTGAATCTTGGTTTATTTCCCCGACAGTCATGCGTGATGTGACCTTGGCTGATAAAGTCATGTCTGATGAAATATTTGGCTCTGTATTATCTGTGCTGGATTATGGAAACCTAAGTGATGTTTATACGGTTATTGATCAACTGTCACCCCCCCCTTAGCGTGTTATATTTTTAGTGAAAGTACTGAAATTCAGAATGAAATTATTAACAATATCCAATCGGGTGGTGCATGTATTAATAATTGTGTTTTTCATGCAGCCAATCATCATATTCCTTTTGGAGGTGTAGGTGAAAGTGGAATGGGTGCGTATCATGGGTTTGAGGGGTTTGAGTGTTTCTCTCATAAAAAAAGGTGTGTTGAAATCAGCAACATGGATGGATAACCCACTGACTTATGCTCCTTATGGTAATAAACTTAATATCCTACGAAAATTTTTAAAATAGTTTTTATGTTCATTCAAAATTATTGTTTGGGAGGTGATATATATTACTGAATGAAAATTAAAGAGATATTGTTTAGAAATGCCTGGGCTAATCCGTTAACAACATTTAACAGTTGCTAATTCATCCCAGCTTGTAGTATATCGTTGTGATAAATGCTCAACAGGGGTTTGCCAGCTATTCTTAATTCCAGTCGCACTCATAAAAATGCCTTTAGAAAATCGCTGATTAATCTTATCAATAGTACTCATGAGGATAGCGCTATTATTATGTTCAGCCATATCAAACAGATCTGTTTGGTTAGGGATAGAGGCGAGTTGAATATGACCTAATTGCACACTGCATTTTTGATAGCGATAACCTGGCTTAAAAATGTTTTTTAATAAGCGTTTAGCTACTGCAATAATGTGTCTAGTATCATTGGTTGATTGGTTAAGCCGTGTATGAATAGAGCGTTGATACTGTGGATCATTAGGGCTATGAGGATTAGTTCTAATAGAAATAGTAATTGATCCTGTCATAGAATTTTGCTTGCGTAATTTTTCAGCAGCTCGACTACAAAAACTAGCCAAGGCATCAGCTAATTCACAATACTCGGTTAATCGCCTTTTAAAGCTACGTGAACAGACAATTTGTTGTTTATCTGGGGTAATATCATCTAGTGATAAACAGACTATGCCATTTAACTCCATGGCAGTTCTAGCAACTACAATATTGAACTGAGCTTGTATAAAATCAATCGGTTGCATAGCTAAATCGTACGCGGTATTAATTCCCATTAGTTGTAACCGCCTAGTCGTTTGTTGCCCGATTCCCCAGACTTTATTAACGGGTGTTAGCTGTAATAACTTATCTCTACAGATGGGGTCAGATAAATCCACAACACCCTTTGTTTTCTTCCATTTCTTAGCTGCATAGTTAGCTAGTTTTGCTAAAGTTTTAGTCGGTGCTAATCCTACGCAAACAGGAATTCCGGTTGCTTTGGCGACAAATGTTTTTATTTTTTGACCATAAGCAATTGAATCTTGGCTGCAAATACCTGTTAAATCCAAAAAAGATTCGTCAATTGAATAAATTTCTAAACGGGGTGTATAAGCTTCAAGACATTGCATCACTCTATTAGACATATCAGCATAGAGTGTATAGTTAGATGAGAAGAGTTGAATTTTATGACGTTTAATTAAGTGCTGAACCTGATGAATGGGTACAGCCATTTTTATACCTAAGTCTTTAACTTCTTGGCTACGAGAAACAATACAGCCATCATTATTACTTAGTATTGCAACAGGTTTATTTAAAAGATCCGGTCGGAAGACTCGTTCACAACTGACATAGAAGTTATTGCAATCAACCAATGCAATAAGGGGTTGTTTTGTCAGCATTTAAACAGCATGAATTACATTGGTTACCACACCCCAAATGACGAGTTCAATATCTTTTTTTACAACAATGTCAGAGTAGGCAGGGTTTTCGGCTCCTAAAATAATTTCATCACCTATGTTATTTAAACGTTTAACGGTTAATTCACCATTTAGTGCACAAATCACAATCTTACCCACAATTGGCTCAATAGAACGGTCAACCACTAAAATATCGTTGGGATGAATCCCCGCACCTAACATTGATTCACCCTCTGCCCGGACAAAGAAAGTAGCCGCAGGCCTTTGAATCAGTAAGTCATTTAAATCCAGTGTTTTTTCAATATAATCATCAGCAGGGGAAGGGAAACCTGCTGCTACTTTGCCAGAGAATAATGGGATTAATCTAGAGTTAGGTGATTCAGAAGGAAAAGAAATAGACATGATGTTAGCTGCAAAGCTTTTAAATAATAACTTTCGTTGGTTTAACATAGCTTTTATCTCAACAACCATGCTTTCAGGAACTCGAATTGCTTTAGTGGTTTCACCGTAAACAGATGAACCTTTTTTTCTACCAGCACCAAATCTTGATCCACCATGATTGTTTTTTTGTTTATCAGACATAAAAGAAAAAAACGAGGAGTGAAAATGAAAGTGTACAGTATTCAAGGTAACAAGCAAGATAATTTTTAATCTATAATGCACTATTGAAATAGATTGATAATGAATTCAAAGTAAACTCATGAATTTAAGCTCAATAATGCAACATATTATTGAGCTAGACTCAGAAATAGAACAAAACTTTAACAGTTATGTTTTAAGGGTATCTCCATTCATCAATTAATAGAGGTGCTCTTAAGTTGTGGTGAAGATAAAAAAGATGTTTTAGAAAATACAATTAAAAGTTTTTTACAATATATGAAACGCAAAGGTTTAGAACAAATATTGAAACTTTATGAAATTGATTTATATTGCTTTAATCTGGATAGAGAACTAGTTAACAAATGATAATTGCTTGATAAACAATATTGGGAATTGTACGGGACAATGGCGGAGAGGCAGGGATTCGAACCCTGGGAGGGCTACAAACCCTCAACGGTTTTCAAGACCGCCGCCTTCGGCCGCTCAGCCACCTCTCCTAAAGAACCGGTATGGTACTACAAGTGTTTTTTAATATCTAGTTAAATTTTTATTTAAGGTAAGTGGTTAGATATTTAATGAATTTTAGCTATTGTTGTATTGAGAGCTTAATTTGATTTTTATTATAATATGTCTCTTATACTAAAGAGCTACCTTAAAAAAAGTAGTTAGAAAGCTTTATATCTACGCTTTATAGTAGTGATTAGTATAAAAATTCTTGAAGCACAATTGTTTCATTCATTTATATTAAGGAGGCTCTAATCAAGTCAAATTATTTTTAGCTTGCTAAAACTGTTGCTAAATTCTAATCGACTTAATCAGAGATTCCTTAAGAAATAATAATTAAAATTAAGGATACAAAATGATTTTTTCTACTACACCTGATGTACCTGGAAGAGAAATTAGTGAGAACCTTGGCGTGGTTGCAGGAAATATCGTCCAGTCTAAACATGTTGGGCGAGATTTAATGGCGGGTTTAAAAGGTATTATAGGCGGTGAAATTATTGGATATACTGAAATGTTAGCGGATGCAAGAGATAAGGCAATTGAAAGAATGGTTGATGAAGCAAAAAAAAGAGAGGCTGATGCAATCGTAAATATACGATTTACTACGAGTGCAATTATGACTAACGCATCAGAAATGTTGGCCTATGGAACTGCCGTGAAATTAAAGCCATAATAATGACTGGTGGATTGTTAGATCGTCGATTTTTCCTTAAAAAAGGAATTACTTTTTCTGTTGCTGTATTAGCTTCTGAACCATTACATGCCTCAACAGAAAATTACCGCCAGCCATGGATGGAAAAACCAGGGGAGCCATTTAGTAATTATGGGCAACCTTCTGCCCATGAAAAGGAAACAATTCGTTGGACAATGGGAAACAGCATGGCAAAGGGTAATGGGGTTTCTTGGACCCCATTACACGATTTAGAAGGAACAATAACGCCCAATGGATTACATTTTGAGAGGCACCACAATGGCGTCCCTCAAATAGACCCTCAAAAACATCAATTACTTATTCATGGGGTAGTCAAAAAACCATTAATCTTTGACATGGATGTATTGCTACGATATCCAATGGTCTCGAGACAATGTTTTATTGAGTGTGGAGGAAATAGTAATACAGGGTGGAGAGATGAGCCAATACAAACTGCTGCAGGTTACTTTCACGGTATGGTTTCTTGCAGTGAATGGACTGGCATCCCTTTAAAAATCCTGTTGAATAAAACAATACTTGAAGAGAGCGCAAAGTGGGTTATCGCTGAAGGGGGGGATGCATCAATGATGAATGTGAGTATTCCTTTGGAAAAAATGATGGATGACTGTTTCTTGGCTATTTATCAGAATGGTGAACGTATCAGGCCAGAAAATGGCTATCCATTACGATTGATTGTTCCCGGGTGGGAAGGTGTTGTTAACGTAAAGTGGTTGCGCCGTTTACATCTATGTAATACGCCAACTATGGCAAGAAATGAGACCTCTAAATATACAGAATTATTACCTTCGGGAAAAGCGAGGCAATTTACTTTTGTGATGGAGGCAAAATCTCTAATCACAAACCCATCTTATGGATATCAATTAGATAAAAAAGGGATTTATCAAATTAGCGGATTAGCGTGGAGTGGACGAGGGGAAATTGTAAAAGTAGAGGTTTCTGCTGATGGAGGTAAAACATGGGTCGAGGCTGAATTACAACAACCCGTCTTATCAAAATGTTTTACACGCTTCCGAATCCCTTGGAATTGGAATGGGGAGTCGACAATATTGAAAAGTCGGGCAACGGATGAAACAGGTTATGTTCAACCAGAAAGGAAAGAGTTAATTGCAGAAAGAGGTAAACATGGATATTTTCACTATAATGGTATTGTAAGTTGGGAAATTACAAGTAAAGGCGTGGTTTCACATGTTTATGCGTAAGTGTGCGCTATTTGTTCTTCTGATAAGTTTTAATGTGTTTTCTCAGGAAAAAGACCCTAATTTAGGCCAGCCAGCAACATTAGAGATAATAGAACGATGGAATATCGATGTATTTCCTAGTGGTAAAGGTCTTCCTGAAGGACAAGGAACGGTTCATGCTGGAAAAAAAATATATAAAGCATATTGTTTGTCTTGTCATGGCTTAGATGGTACGGGAGATAGTGCAGATGAATTAGCAGGTGCAGCACATTCTTTAACAGATAAACCACCTGACAAAATTATTGGAACGTACTGGCCTTATGCAACAACTATTTTTGATTTTATAAGACGATCAATGCCTTTGAATGCACCGGGTATACTCAATAATAATGAGTTGTATGCAGTAACAGCTTATCTTTTATATCTAAATGACATAATTGATAAAAACAGGATTATTAACGCCAATACTTTGCCTAAAGTACAAATGCCTAATAGATATGGTTTTATTGATATTTATCAGAAGAAAATAATGAATGATTAGAATATTTTGTTTTAATTTGGTTCTATTTATGACTAAGGTTTAATGCTTAATTTTTTACTTTTTTGAGATATAAAAAATGACAGAGGTTGATGAGATTCATATCTTTGATTTATCTATTTTATTAATTGAGCCATCAAAAACACAATTGAAAGTTATCAAGAACCATTTAACTGAAGAAGGAATAAGTAATATAGATTGTGCCACTTCAGGCAAAGAAGCTCTAGAGTCAATTAGAAAATATCAACCTGACCTAATTATTAGTAGTATGTATTTGGCTGATATGACTGCCGTTGATTTGTTAGAGAAAATAAAAAAAACTGATAGCATAAAAGACACGCCTTTTATGCTGATCTCAAGTGAAGTGAGGCTCTCAGTCTTAGATCCAATACGTCAGGCAGGAGTCGTTGCTATTTTACCTAAGCCTTTTAAACATGACGGCTTAAAACGTGCATTGCGGACAGCAGTTGAATTTTTAGATCCTAAGCAATTATTACTTGATAATTTTGATGTTGAGGATATACGCGTACTATTAGTAGATGATAGCTTAATGGCGAGAAAACATATTATTCGAGTTTTAAATGGTATGGGTATTATACATATTACGCAGGCAAAAGATGGAAGAGAGGGGCTGGATATTTTTAGTCAATTAGAAGATAGAATTGATTTAATTGTAACGGATTTAAATATGCCTGAAATGGATGGTATAGAGTTAACAGAAGCAATTAGAAATGAATTGGATAATCCATATATTCCGATTCTAATGGTGACGAGTGAAAACAATGAAGCGCGGTTAAATAATGTACATCAAGCAGGGATAACGAGTATTTTTGATAAACCTTTTGATCCTAAGACAGTAAAAGAAGTATTAAAGCAAGTATTGGATGAAATTTAATCGATAGTTATAAGTACCCAAGTAAAATTAATTTGGCAATTTTACGAAGGATTTTTTTTATTGTAAACATCGAATAAATAGGCGCATAGCAAGCTACGTAACTATTTGTTCGATGTCTAAAATGGTAAAAAAGACAAATAAAAAGTTAAATTAATTTTACTTGGGTACTTATTACCTAACTAATGAGTAGATAACACAATATGATAAAAAAACTTTATCTGTGATTTTATTTCCCCTAATTAAGGAGCCTCTGATTAAGTTGATTAGAATTTAGCATAGAAAAAACGGCCGCTATGTTCCACAACGTAAGGCGTAATAGTCATTCTATTGCACCGATCTTCGTGGAAAATAACGAAAGTTTTAGCAAGCTAAAAATAATTGGGCTTAATCAGAGATTCCTTAAGTATCTTAATTTTAAATTAAAAGCCAAACCTTAGTAATGAATAATGCCAATAAAATTCACATTTCTGATTTATCCATTTTATTAGTTGAGCCATCAAAAATGCAACTAAAGGTTATTACGAATCATCTGGCAGAAGAAGGAATCCTCAAAATAGAGTGTGCAAATTCAGCTGAACAAGCACTGGCGGTATTGAAAAAATATAAACCAGACTTAATTATTAGTAGTATGTATTTAGTTGATATGACAGCAACAGAGTTAGTTCAAAAAATTAAGAGTACTGCTGAATATAAAGAAATACCTTTTATGCTCATTTCAAGTGAAGTGCGTTTTTCAGCCTTAGATCCAATTCGTCAAGCAGGCGTCATTGCAATTTTGCCAAAACCTTTTAATCATGAAGATTTAAAATGCGCGTTGCGAACAACAATTGACTATATAGACCCGGAAGAATTAACTCTTGAGCACTACGAGATTGAAGATATTAGAGTGCTAGTGGTTGATGATAGTCTAATGGCTAGAAAACATATTACTCGAGTGTTAAATAATATGGGGATTACACAATTAACTTATGCTAAAAATGGAAGAGAAGGGGTTGATATTTTTAGCCAAGATGAGGAAGCATTTGATTTAATTGTGACAGATTATAATATGCCAGAAATGGATGGTGGTGAGTTAGTCAGAGCTATTAGGAGTGAATTAGGTAACCCTTATATCCCTATCTTAATGGTGACTAGTGAAGATAATGAGGCAAGACTAAATAATGTTCAACAAGCAGGCGTATCAGGAATTTGTGACAAACCTTTTGAGCCTCAAACGGTAAAAGAAATACTTTATAGGGTATTAGATGATACTTAAAAAATAAGGTATCCATTCTTTTGATTATTATGATGTTATCAAATAATTACCTGAATAACGATGGATGTGTTGCTGACGACTCCTCTGGTTTATTAAAAAAAAAAATCGTTATTTTTTTATCATGTAGAATGCATAACATACCTTGATGACTCAAACATAGTTTGGGTTCTAGCGTCTATCAAAATTAACATATAAAATGTCCTCTGAACCTGATCAACCAAGCAAATTTACCAAAACTTCTGATCCATACGCTCAGCGCGAAGCTGAAAAATATGAGAATCCGATCCCAAGTCGTGAACTTATTCTTCAACTTATTGAAGAAATAGGAAAACCACTACGTCGTCAACAAATTGCGCAACAATTTAGTCTTGAATCAGCAGATAATTTAGAAGCTCTGCGCAGACGTTTACGAGCAATGGAAAGAGACGGGCAATTATTGTTTAATCGTAGACAAAAATATTGCTTAATTAATAGTAAAGATTTAATTGCTGGCAGAATATTAGGTCATGCTGACGGTTTTGGTTTTATTAAGCCGGATGATGGCTCCGCTGATTTATTTTTATCGCCAAGAGAGATGAAATCTCTCATGCATAATGATAGAGCTGTTGTTAGAGTCGCTGGGTTAGATAGAAAAGGCCGTAGAGAAGGTGCTTTGGTAGAAATACTAGAGCGCAATACCTCTCAGGTAGTCGGGCGATTTCTCAAGAAAAAAGGTATCGCGTATGTTGTACCGGATAATAAAAAAATAACGCAGGATATATCAATACCAAAGGATGAAATTGGTAAGGCAAAAAAAGGACAGATTGTTGTTGCAGAGCTTATTCAGCAACCGAGTAACCACCGTCCAGCCATTGGTCGAATTGTTGAAATACTGGGTAAGCACATGGCGCCTGGTATGGAAATTGAAATGGCACTTCGATCACATGATTTACCCTTTCAATGGCCTGATGAGGTTGTTGCAGAAACAAAGCCATTAACTAAGGATGTACCTGAATCAGCAAAAGAAAATAGAGTTGATATTCGAGACTTGCCACTTGTCACCATCGACGGTGAGGATGCGCGCGATTTTGATGATGCGGTTTACTGTAAAAAAACACATAAGGGCTGGAAATTATTAGTTGCAATTGCTGATGTTTCGCATTATGTGCAAGTTAATACTGCATTAGATGTAGAAGCAAAAAACCGGAGTACCTCTGTTTATTTTCCGGAACAAGTCATTCCTATGTTACCGGAAATTTTGTCGAATGGATTGTGTTCAATTAACCCAGATGTTGATCGTTTATGTATGGTTTGTGAACTGTATATAAATCAAGAGGGTAAGGTTATTCGTTCTGGGTTTTTTAATGCTGTGATGAGGTCTCATGCGCGATTAACCTATACCAATGTAGCTAAGGTTTTGGTCAAGGGCAATAAAATATTAGCCCAAAAATATGCAGCTATATTGCCTGACCTTAAAGAGTTATATAGTCTATATAAAGTGATGCGTAAACAACGTGAACTGCGTGGAGCAATGGATTTTGATACCCAAGAAACTCAAATTGTTTTTGGTAAAGACAGAAAAATAGAAAAAATAGTCCCAACTCAAAGGAATGATGCACATAAATTAATTGAAGAATTTATGATTACTGCCAATATGGCAGCCGCTCGTTTTCTTATTCGTAAAAAAATGCCACATTTATTGCGTATACATGAAGGGCCTGGCACAGAAAAATTATTAACACTGAAAACTTTTTTAAATGAATTAGGCCTAGTATTAGGTGGGGGAGATAAGCCTACACCATTAGACTATATGCACTTGTTAAAGTCAGTTCAGGGTAGAGCTGATGCACATTTAATTCAAACGGTTTTATTACGCTCTATGTCTCAGGCTGTTTATAGTCCAGAGGTTAAAGGACATTTTGGGTTAGCTTTAGATGCCTATGCACATTTTACATCACCTATTAGACGTTACCCCGATTTGTTGGTACATCGAGCGATCAAACACTGTATTGATAATAAACCGGCATCTAGTTTTTTCTATGGAATCCCTGATATGGTTGTTTTGGGAGAACATTGTTCCGCAAATGAACGCAGAGCAGATGAGGCAACACGAGATGTTGTCAACTGGTTAAAATGTGAATACATGATGGACAAAATAGGGGAAGAATATAAAGGAATTATCACTGCAGTGACTGGGTTTGGCTTTTTTGTTGAACTGGAAAATATCTATGTTGAAGGCTTAGTTCATATTACTAATTTACCTCAGGATTATTTTCATTTTGATGCTAAAACACACCAATTAAAGGGTGAAAGGACAGGGATACGTTATCGATTAGGCGACAAAGTTAGAATTTGTGTTGCTAGAGTAGATTTGGATGATAAAAAAATAGACTTTGATCTAGCGAATCAACCTAAGAAAAGTTCTAAATCAACAACACCTGATAAAAAGAAATCGCGCTATAAAAAAGTAGATAGTAAAAAAAGGGATAGTAAAAAAGGGGATAGCAAAAAAACTGCTAAGTCAAAATCATCCAAAACAAAAGTAAGTACAAAAAACAAAGGAAAAAAAAAGAATAGTAAGCCTAAGGCAGTAAAGACAAAAAAAACAACTAAAAAAAATAGCCAGTCGTGAATGTAGCAAAAATATATGGTATTCACGCTGCCCAAGCAGCATTGGATCATTCTGCCGATAAAATTCAAAAAGTATGGGTTGATAGCCAGAGAAAAGATAAAAAGCTCTTGTCAATGATAGGGCAACTAAAAGGGCTGCACTGCACTGCAGAACCAAGTGACAGAAAACGCCTTGATAAAATGACCGATGGGAAAAATCATCAAGGTATTGTTATAGAAATAGAAATACCCAGCGTGCATTCTGAGGATGAATTAAAACACAGAGTGAAAACGATGACAGAAGTCCCTCTGTTTTTAGTGTTAGATCAAGTTCAAGATCCTCACAACTTAGGCGCTTGTTTACGTACGGCTGATGCGGCTGGAGTACATGGGATTATTACTACCAAAGATAATTCGGCGAGTATAACGCCCACAGTATGTAAAGTAGCCAGTGGTGCTGCAGAAACTGTTCCTGTATATCAAGTCACAAATTTAGCTAGAACTCTGCGCTGGTTAAAAGAACAAAATATTTGGCTGATGGGGACATCTGGGAATACTGAAGAATCCATTTTTTCTGCTGATCTCACCATGCCTTTAGCCCTGATAATGGGGACGGAAGGAACAGGTATGAGAAGGTTAACCGAGCAACAATGTGATTTTCTCGTAAAAATACCGATGGTTGGTCAGGTTGAAAGTCTTAATGTATCAGTTGCAGCAGGGATTATGATTTATGAAGTTTTTAAGCAGAGATCAAAATAGTTCTTTATAATTAATAGCTTTTTATTTTAGACTAAAGAGTTTTCTATGCAAATCACACAAAATATGGCAGTTTCTATTCATTACACATTGACTAATGACGCAGGCGATCAGTTAGACAATTCTCGAGGTGATGAGCCTATGGTTTATTTGCATGGCTCTGGCCAAATTATTAATGGACTAGAAGATGCTCTGTTAGGTAAGTCCATAGGTGATAAATTTAATGTTATTATCGATCCTATCAATGCCTACGGTGAAAGAAAAGATGATATGCTTCAAATAGTTCCTATCAAAATGTTCGAGGGGATGGATAAAATTGAAGAAGGTATGCAATTTCATGCAGAAGCAAGCCATGGAGTTAATGTTGTTACTGTAACTAAAGTTGATGGAGAAGAGGTAACAATAGATGGTAATCACCCTTTGGCTGGTCAAGAGTTAACTTTTGATGTTGAAGTAATGGATATTAGACCTGCAACAGAAGATGAATTAAGCCATAATCATGTTCATGGTGAAGGTTGTAACCACTAATTTACTTTTTTTAGTTTATTTTCATGATGCTGGGCACATTAACATTCAGGTAATTAGCATTGAGGATATTGAGTGCCCAGATAAGTTGTAAGCTAACACCAGCAGACTAAATCTACCACGATATTTTTTAAGCCGTGCCTTAAAAAATAATGTTCAAAAATGCGCTTTGTTGATACATGGTCATGGATTTTCTTTCATTCGCTCTTTTGATGGTGTTCACTAGCGGTTTCATGCTCCCGACGCTCTATTTGTCGGAGTTTCGTTCTCATTTTCTCTGGTCAAAAAACTACGGTACATTAGATAATGTAAATGGAAGATGAGTTGATATCATCAACTGCTGAGTCTATTTTTTACATCAGTTACTCAATATGTTTTTTTAATCTTGGGTAGGGTTGGAAGGTCAAATTGAGTAGTGACGTGCAATATTGTTTGTATCACAGAAGTATTTACTATTTCTATTTAATCATAAGAAAAATATTGACCATTTTTATGCAGTAGTTTGTTTAGTTGTGTTAGTCATTAAGGAACCTCTGATCAAGTCCCATTTTTTTAGCTTGCTAAAACGGCCGAT
>JAGLDH010000070.1 GCA_023145835.1 Methylococcales bacterium | reverse complement strand
TCAACTTAATCAGAGGCTCCTTAAGCTTAGGCATTTCCCATAATTTTTCATAAAAAAGTGAGGCAAATAACTTATTCTATGAATTATCATATGTAAGCTATTGAAATGAAGTGTCATTAATATGGTATGCGATTTGCTATAAACAATAATGTATTAAGCAATCTGTGCGTAACTATATTAATGGGGTACTTTAGTGAGTGATAGTGAACTTTTGGACAAGAATAGACAATGGCTGGGTAAATTAGCCATGACTGCTTGTTTTCTTTCAATACTCCCTGTTCAGATTGAAGCTGCTGAAGTAGTTGAGCAAGGCTCGGTTTATAAGGAGAGGGTTGTAACTCCAGAAGTAGAAAAAATTGATAGACAACGTTCTGTGGAAGTTCTTGAACCAATGGTTGTGACAGGAAAAGAGACAGTTGCTAGACGGTTAAACCCGCTGTTGGGTACCCAAGTTGATCCTACCTACAAAAGTGAATTTGATAAAATAGAGCCGGTCACTGTTCATACTATTAGCCGACAGGATTTAGATAGCGTTAAATTTACAGATAGCTATGAAGTGCTTAATCGTGTCCCTGGTATTTCTTCTTCACGTAATATTAGATGGCCAAATGGAGGTAAAGGCTACACTGTTAATCTTATGGATGGTATTTCTGTGCGTGATCCACTGAGGGGGCAGGTTAGTGATATTGAAAGTTTTGATACCGATGAAATTCAACGTATAGAAATTATTAAAGGACCTGCTTCTGCACTTTACCCAAGTAATGCTTTTGGAGGGGTGATTAATGTGATAACTAAAGATGCACCAGAAATACCTATCAATCGGGTTTGGTTTGAAGGAGGGGCTAATGAGATTAATCATAGATTACGTGGAGGAGGTAATACTGCGGGTAAAATTGATAATTTAGGTTATCGCTTAAGTTTTAATATTTGGGATGTGCCTTCATGGCGTGAGAAAACTGGAAAAAGTCGAGAAGTCGGCAGTGGTAAATTTAGTTATGAATTTGATGCTCAGTCAAAACTGACTTTTAGAGGTGAGTTTTTGCACGAAGAAAACTCGACAGGCACTTCTTTGACAGAAAAACAGTTTAATGAAACCCCCCAGCAAGCAAGAAAGTACCGCTCTTACGAAGAGACAGAGACAATGACTTTTTATCTTGATTATGAGCGTATGATAAGTGACGATGGTTTTTTAAAAGCCTCTTATGGTGCTAGAAACTCTAAAGGTTTTAATTTTGCTAGTTTTAGTGCACCAGCAGATGATAATTACTTAGATATGGATGGGAAAGTAACCTATAAGCATCATGTGGATTTTTGGAACTCGTATATTACAGCGGGGGTAGAGACAATTAATGGTAATGTTAATAGTAAGACGTACAATGAAAATAAGGCAAACCCTTTAGAACGTGCAGACAAAGTTAAACAACATTACAGTATCGATAAATTAATGGTTTCACCCTTTGTTCAACTTGAAATTGCACCACTTCCGTGGATGCATTTAACAGGAGGTTTGCGTTATGACGACATAACTTATGATGCGCATAACAAATTAACCGGCAAAAATACTACAAAAAACTATTCTCTTTTTTCACCTAAATCAGGTATTACTCTGGATTTACCTTATGAGCAAAAATTTTGGTTTAACTATTCATTTGGTTTTTCTCCTCCATCTCCCAGTTTATTATTTACAGATCGTAAGGCTAACCCTAATTTAAGACCAGAGTTAATAGAGAACTTGGAAGTTGGTTTTCGAGGATCATTAATAAAAGATACACTTGATTATGAGGTTGCTTATTATAATGCTGATGTAACTGACTATGTCGTTGACGAATTGATTGATTCTAATAAAACTATTTCAGTCAATGCTGGAAAAGTCAATCTGGAAGGAGTTGAAACAAGTTTACGTTTTACGCCTATTAAATATATACGGTTTGAAGTGGCTCATACATTCTCAATAAATAAATATATTAATTTTACTGATAGAAGAGGTTCTGATTTAAGCGGGAATAGGGTAAAACAAATGCCAGAACATTCAGTCAATGCAAGAGTGGCCCTTATGCCTGTGGATAAACTAAATATTGAGCTTGAAATAAATGCACAGACAGAGTATTTCGTCCATGATAATAATACAGACCCCTACGGAACCTATCAACGCCCAACTTTATTAAATTTAAGAACTAGTTATGATATTGGATCTGCTGAACTTTGGTTACATGCAATTAATTTGACAGATGAACGTGTAGCAAGAGTTGGCGCTTTTTCACGAGACCGCACTGTAAAACGTAGTTATAGTTCTATTGGAGAATCATTGACGATTTATGGCGGTATAGCGTTTAAGTTTTAGTACAAAAGTAATAGACTTTGTATTGAAGTTTATTTTTAGTTTCTTCTTTGTTGTGGAGCTCGCGCATTAAAATTATTAGGTGTGCATTTTTTAGGTAATCTTATATGTCTTTATTGAAAATCCCCATATGTCGGTATATGTTAATTATTCTGTTGAGCATAATAGTCAATCCGGTCATTGCTAAAAATAACAAGTTCCCCTCAATTTTATGGATAGCAAACTCGCCTTCAGAGCCTGCTAAAGCTCGATTATTACAAGAAATAGCTAGAAAACATCAAATAAATTTGAAGCCTATGTTTATTGTAGGGCAAGACAAAGAAAGCATCATGGATGAAATGAAAAAATATGACATGGTGATGTTTGATTACGTCTACATGGGACAGTTTATGCAGATGATTACACAATATGCGGGTGCGATTGCACAACACCCAGGTAAGGTGTTTCCTGGGTTATGGTATCAAAAAATACCGATGGCAAAAGGATTGAGCCCTAAACAAGCGCAAACGATTTTTGATTATTATGATAATGGTGGGCAAAAGAACTTTAATCGTTTATTTGATTATTTAAATCAGGCGATTTTTAAGGTTTCGGAAAAAGCGGCACAGCCTCCTATTATTTTTCCTGAAAATGGTATTTATCATCCAGATTACCCGCAGATGGTGTTTAGTAGTTTAGACGACTATTTAGCATGGAAAAAACCAGAAAAAGATATTCCTGTCGTGGGTGTAGGGTTTCATCAATTGCGTATTGCAGATGATATGACTGAGCATTTGGATGATTTAATTCATCGTATCGAAAAAGCGGGGGCATTACCGGTTGCTTTTTATGATCCGAACGATGCAGATCAAAATAATGCCTTAATTTATCAAACTAATCACGAGGACGATAATCATCAGCATGGTAAAGCTGATCAAGTTGAAGAAAAAAAGCTATTCCTAGATGTGATGATCAATTTTGCAGGCATGTATACCTCGGTTGAAATTCAAAAAAAATGGATGATTAAGCTAGGTATCCCGGTTATGCAAGCGATGTTGTATAGATCGGGTGATTATGAAGATTACTTAAAAGACGAGCAAGGAATGTCGTTTGTCTTCTCACCTACCTTTATCGCTTTACCAGAAATAGCCGGAAGAATTACACCTAATATTGTTGCGGTTAAACGAAAGGCGGATGAGAAATATGTCGCAGTACCCGAGCAAATGGATTTGATGTTAGGGCGAGCTCTGAATTACGCCAAATTGAGGAAAATGGACAATAAGGATAAGAAAGTCACGTTTGTCACTTGGAATTCACCGGAAGGAGAGGAAAATTTTAGCGCCTCTTTTTTGAACATTCCAGAAAGTCTGGCTGATATTTTTGTAGAAATGAGAAAAGCAGGATATACAGTACCCTATACAGACCCAGACAGATTGATTAAACAAGTAAAAAAACTAATCAAACCTTATTATCGAGTTGACAATGACCAAGCATTGAAGGATTTGTTAGCAGAAGACTTAGCAGAGAAAATTCCTGTTGATGATTATAAAAAATGGCTTACTTCGTTCCCTCAATCACAACAAGATTGGATACAAGAAACCTGGGGTGATCCTGAGGATAACTATTTAACGATTAAAGACGACGCGCGCTGGTATTTTATCGTGCCTCGATTAAAACTAGGTAATGTCATTGTTATGCCCCAACCGAATAGAGGATCTCGCCGTGACCGTGAAAAAGATATATCTCATGATAAAAAAGTACCATTACATCATGCCTACCGCGCTGTATATCATTATATTGTTGATGGTTTTAAAAGTGACGCCATCGTTCACGTAGGAACTCATGGTACTCAAGAATGGTTGGCAGGGAAGGAACGTGGATTATGGGCTTATGATGATTCTTATTCAACTATTGGAAGTGTGCCAGTTGTTTATCCATACAGTGTGGCCAACACAGGTGAGGCATTAATTGCTAAACGACGTGGGCAAGCAGTTGTTATTTCACATAATACACCACCCTTTGCGCCTGCCGGATTATATGGTGATTTAGTCGATGTACATGACAAAATGCATCAAATAGGAGAGTTAGAAGAGGGGCGCGTAAAGGAAGAGACTAAAAAATCAATGGTTGCCCAGGTCGTTAGCTTAGATTTTCATAAGGACATGAATCTTACTGAAGAACAAATTTGGCAAGATTTTGAAGGGTTTACTAAAAAATTACATGATTATCTACTTGAATTAGCAGCAACAGCACAACCGATGGGTTTGCATCATTTTGGCAGCATTGCAGAAACTGACCATCTCTTACTGACTGTTTTTCAAATGCTGGATAAGGATTATATTCAAGCGGCTGATGGAGTTGAGCCTTCACATGTGTTAGCCCAAGAGTATCAAAAAATATATAAAACTAAGTCATTTAATCATTTAAAGGATTTTTTGATTAATAAACAACCACTCAATTCTTTTTCTGCCGAGGTACAAATTTATTTAAAGCAAGCACAAGTTCACTATGACAATTTTTTAGCCGAAAAAGAAATTGAATCTTTATTAGATGGCTTAGCCGCTAAACATATTTCAACAGGTACTGGTAATGACCCTATACGTAATCCTGAAGCTGTTCCAACAGGAAAAAATATCTATGGCTTTGATCCAACTAAAATTCCGACTAAAGCAGCTTGGGAAGCAGGAAAGGCGTTAGCAACAGATTTAATAGAAAGCTATAAATCAAAACATGGAATGTATCCAGATAAGCTGGCATTTTCTATGTGGTCTACTGAAACACTAAAACATTTTGGTGTATTAGAGGCAGAAATTTTATACACCATCGGTGTCCGCCCCGTTTGGAATGAACGAGATCAGGTGAAAGATGTAGAAATCATCCCAATGGATGAATTAAAAAGACCGCGTATTGATGTTGTATTATCAGCAACTGGACTCTATCGGGACAATTTACCTGGGGTGATGGATAGGCTATCTCAAGCCATTGTTAAAGTTGCAAAACTAAAAGAACCTCAGAATTATGTAAATGAACATACGGAACAACTAAAAGAAGGCATGTTGGCAAAAAGCTTAAGCGAGGAGGAGGCGAGTAAATATTCACGGGTTCGTTTTTTTGCAAATGAAAGTGGTGTTTATGGCACTAATTTACCCGATGCAACGTTAGCGAGTGATACCTGGGAAAATGATGAATCTATGGTGAAAACCTATCTTTCGCGTATGGGACATTTGTTTGGTACAGAAGCAGGTACTCGTAATGTTAAGTTGAAAAACTTTGACTTATTTGCTGAGAATCTAAAAGGAACCAAAGCAGCAGTACTCTCAAGAAGTTCTAATTTGCACGGGATATTGTCGATAGATCATCCTTTTGAATATTTAGGAGGTATCGGTCAGGCAGTGCGTTATCTGGATGGAAAAACGCCGGAATTATATATCGCGAATTTACGTGATACTAAAAACTTTAAAAATGAAACGGCAGCTGAATTTATCGCTAAGGAAATGCGAACTCGTTATTATCATCCAAACTGGGTAAAAGAAATGATGGATGAAGGATATTCTGGCGCGTTGGAAATTGTTGATGTAGTCAATAATTTTTGGGGATGGAATGTTATGTCGCCTGAAGCTGTCAGAGCGGATCAATGGCAGGAAATGTTTGAAATTTATGTTGAAGATAAATTAGAGTTGGGCGTTGATGAGTGGTTTAAAGAAGTTCAACCTGCTGCGATTGCCCAAATTTCTGAACGTATGTTAGAGGCAGTGCGTAAAGATTATTGGGATGCTTCAGATAAAACGGTTAAGGCATTGGTAGAAAAATATATAGAAATCATCAAAGAACACGATGTCTATACACCAAACCAAAAATTTAAAGATTTTTTAGAAGCGAAAGCTGTGGGTTTTGGACTAGACATCTCAGCACTAAAAGAATTGGCTGAGCGCCAAGCAAACCCAGAAAAACAACAAACTGAAGCTACAAGTTCGTCTGAAACCGTTCAAGTAGAAGGTGTTAAATTAGAAAAACAGCCAGAACAACAAGTAACAGAAGATGATGATATGAGTGTTTATTGGTTGAGTTTAATTTTATTTTTGTTAGTTATTATCGGGTTTATTTTTGAGGTAGCTAGACAAAAACGAATGGTTTTGTAAATTGGATATACAGTTTTAATCCACTATTTTTAATTTTTATCAACTAGATACAATGGAAAATTTAGCTTATCAAATATCACAAATTTTATTGCAACCTGTCTTGATTGGTATTTATTTATCTTTTCTTTATGCGGTAATAGAAATAGGACGAATGGCGGCAGTCGCTTGGTTAAGACAGCAACATAGTCACCCAAAATGTGCTCAACCTGGTTACCCAATCCTTAATTATTTTTCTACTCAGCAATCAGCCACACTCAATGAAATAGAGGTTTATGCATTAAAGCAATTAGAAACAGTGCGAATAGTCACAAGGATTACGCCAATGCTAGGGTTGATCGCTACATTGATACCCATGGGGCCAGCCTTAGTGGCATTGCAAGAAAATAATACGTATGCAATGGGGGAGCATTTGTCCATTGCTTTTACAGCGGTGACCATTAGTTTGGCCGCAGCTTCACTCACTTTTTGGGTGGCTTCGATTAAAAAACGTTGGTTTGCAGAAGAGTTGGTCGAAATAGAAAAACAATTAGGAGTTAAGTAATGGGGCTAAAAATTTTGGATGAAGATGAAGAGCTTAACCCACTTTTATCTGTAATTAACCTTATTGATGTATTTTTAGTATTGATTGCCACTTTATTGATGATTATTGTACAGAATCCTCTTAACCCTTTCAGCCAAAATGATGTGACGGTTATTAAAAACCCTGGTGAATCAAATATGGAAATGATTATTAAAAAAGGTGAGAAAATTGAACGATATAAAGCATCTGATGCAATAGGGCAGGGAGAAGGTAGTAAAGCAGGTGTAGCCTATCGATTAAAAGATGGGTCTTTTATTTACGTGCCGGAGTAGTCGTTTTTTAAAGAACCTAATGATACGATAAGCGAGAATAATATATGAGTTATAATTCCGCTTAACTATATTTAGGATATTTTTTAATGGAACGATGTCGGGTCAAAAGGTCAAAATTAGTTATACTTATTATTGCTTTTTGTGTAGCAGGCTGCCAAGGAACAATAGATAAGAAATTATTCGCTTATGAAGTAGATAAAAAGTTCTTTCCTTACAACATAGAGAGTAAGCCTTATAATAGAGTAGTTGAGAATAAAAGAGTTTTTTTAGCTCCATTTCAATTGTTTACAAAAAAAACAGAAAAAAATAACCAACATGATCAGCTTTTCTTAGCAATAAAAAAATATTTGGAAAAAAATGGGTATGAGGTTCTTTCGCCTGAAAATTTTATATTAGCTTGGAATATAAACAGATTGTTTGTGGGAAGTTTATATGATCAACAATCAGGAGAAATTAGTCCTGTTCGATTAAAAGAATGCTTATCTAAAACACTCATTGATTTAAAAACAAAAAATAATTTCTCTGCAATCATAATTCCTAAGTTATCTTATAAAGATTTTGATTTAAAAGAAAAACTTATACAAACAACTACTTGGAATGGAGTGGAAAGACAGATTAGGTTAGATGATGCGCAATACAATTATTCAAAATCCCTTGCTACTGTTTCTCTGAATATGTTCGTATTTTCTAATGATTTTTCACCTGTATTTGAAAGTAAAGGTGGTTTAAACTTTATGCCCTTAAATAAGGCTAAGACAGATTCTTCTAATAGAAAAGACAAAAAAATTAAATATTTTTCTGAAGAACATATTGCTGAAGCAATTGAAGTCGCATTTTATCCATTTATTAATTCTGCATTAGTTGAAGAAACGATGCCAGAAAGTTATATAAAAATGGTAAAGCGTAAATTATCAATGAACCTTGAATATCCAAAAACAGAAAGAAACAAAAATATTGAGGGTGAAGTCATCGTACGCTTTACAATTAATTCTGAAGGAAAGGCTAATAATTTGATAATTGTCGAATCATCAGGTAATAAAGTCCTTGATGAGGAAGCATTAAAAACAATAAAAAAATCATCTCGCTTTCCTAAACCGCCTGCACGTTTTTTTATAGAAGATATTGTTGTTGAAATCCCTCTCAAGTTTGAAAAACGTATCAGCCTGGCTGATTAAAGGAGTTTGGCTAGTTTTTTATAAAATATCTGTTCTGTTTTTAGTGAGAAAGTAATAAAAAGTATGTTTTATTTAATGAAAAACCAATATACAAAACAGAAATTAAAAAAGAGTTGAGCAAAGTCTGTGAATTATTGTTCTATTTTTTGGATGAAGTATTGATGCTTTGTCTTTGGTAGTAATAAAGATAGGTTAGGGGGAAAGAGAAGGAAGTTGCTGGGTGTGTTTAGCCACAGAAAATTAAGGAAATATTTATTAAGAAGTATTTTTTTCGTTTGTGGTAAAATTAGTTCGTGCGTATGCTTTTACTGTTATGCATAAATAATCATAATCATTTATATGAGGAAAACCATGAGTTCATTGAAAAAACTTACACTATCTTTGTTCGTTAGTACGGCACTGTTAACAGCAGTACCATCAGTGATGGCAAAACCAGCTGGCAAAATTGAAAATGCCACTCCAGCAGCAACAGTCGTTGCGATTGATGAGACTCTTGCACTTGCAGAAGAAGCATTAAACGCTGTAAAAAGTGGTGAGCTTGAAAAAGCTGACATGATGAAGTTGTTTAAGACTTTAAAACAAAAGGCTAAATTAATTGAAAGTACTGTAACTTATAGTATCCGTGAAAAAGCACTAGGTCGTTTAGGTAAAGCACGTTTAGCTTATAAAAAAGGAAAAGACCAAGCGGAAGTAGAGGCATTAATGCAAAAATCTTATGATACTTTTGTAGAACTAAAAAATAGATACCATAACTTTGGTGGTGACTAAGTAATCACTGCTCTTTTTAGAGGATCTTAAAAATGGGTTCATATCTTTAGATATGAACCCATTTTTCGTTTTATTGGTAAAGTATTACATTACAAAACATTGAGACTCTGCGTATTTGTCTGCTTCTTTAAGGCGAGTTCTTAAATCCTTTGATTGTTTAGGATCACGAAAAGCGGCACCATTTTCACCGGGTGTTTTCTTTAAATAAGAAAATGTTTTTGCACTTTCATATTCTTCAAAAGTCATTTTTTCTGCAATTTTATCAATTTTACAGCCACATGCATATTGGTTGATAAAAGCTTTGCTACCACTTAACCCCCCATGTTTTGCAATACAATTAAAAACGTATTCAACTCGGTCACGTGTTGGAAAGTCATTAATTTGAGGTGCTTCGACAGTTTTCTCGGGTGTAGTTGTTGTTGCACATCCTGTCATAAAAACTGATAAGCTAATCGATAGAAATATTTTTTTACTCATTGATTGTTTTTTCCTGTAAAAAGTGGTGAAGGTGGCTCATAGGAGCAGTGAGGTTATTCTTCAACTGAAAAATCGACAATTTCTTTAAGGATTTTGTTCATTTTTTCAGAAAATTCATTAAGATCTTTATTGTTAGTATCAATTGGGAGTAAATGAGTTTTTACAATAGTTTTGCCTTTAAATTGATAAGTGACAATATTACAAGGCATGTAACTGACAGCATGTGGCGACATCAGTAATAATGTTTTTGCATGTGTTAAATTACAAAACTGTAATGTATCGTAATTTGGAAAATTTTTTGATCCCCTATCTCGTATTACCTTACCCACTTTACTGTGTCCAGTGATACGAAAATTATTTTCAGTGATTGCAATTTCTAGTTCAGCTAACACATCATCATATGCCTTTTGTGTTTCGGCTTGATAATAATGAATGACATGGCTGGTAGAGTTGGTTTGTTGAGAAGCGCAACCAGCAATAAATAAAAGACTTACAATAATGAATATTCTAATTAACATAGGCAAAGCTTAACATTATGGGTGAGCAAATTAAAGTAACTGGTGTCGTATTAGCGGGTGGGTTAGCTAGACGGATGAAAAATCAAGATAAAGGGTTAATCCTTTATCATAACAAACCTATGGTGAGTTATGCCGTTGAAGCAATAGCTAAAGTAGCTGATACAGTTTTTATTAATGCGAATAGGCATCATGCAGAGTATGCGCAGTTTGGTTATAAAGTGATTGCTGATCAAACAGATACTTTTGATGGCCCTTTAGCTGGTGTATTATCTGCATTGATTCATGCTGAAACGGGTATTGTCTGCGTTATACCTTGTGATTCACCTTTAATTACTGCAGAGCACCTGCAAAAGTTATTAACGGCGTTAATTGAAAATAAGGTTGATATTGCCGTTGCTTTTGATGGAGAGCGAGTACACCCTGTTTTTTTGGCATTAAAAACATCATTAAAAACTAGTTTAGAAAAATACTTACAAGCAGGTGATCGAAAAATCATCCTATGGTTACAACAGCACCCACTAATTAAGGTTGATTTTAGTCAGAGTGCTGAAGTTTTTTTAAATATTAATACCTTAGAAGAACTAGAAAAGCTGGAGAAGAATAGGGATGAATAATACTAATAATAAGCCTGAGATGACAGATGCTGGATTAGGGTTTTCTAAGCCCGCTATAGCAGTAGATGAGAAGGGAAATAGTCGACAAATAGAACTTGTAGGGGAAAGGGCATTAACTATTTATGTTGATAAACAAGAAATTGTGACATTAATGACGATGGGAACACATCCCGAGCTATTAACCTTGGGGTATTTAAAAAATCAGGGTTTTTTTGAGGAGTTGAATGAAATTAAGGCAGTACAGGTTGACTGGGAAACTCAGGCGGTAGCCGTGGTGACAAATTCCCAGTCATCAGATTTTTCAAAGCAAATGGAACAACGAACAGTGACAACAGGTTGTGGTCAAGGAACTGTTTTTGGTAAACTGATGGATAAGTTGAAAAATATAAAAGTGCCTTCTTTATTGATCAAGCAATCAATGCTCTACGCATTATTAGATGCTTTAAAACATCATAATGAAGTATATAAAAAAGCTGGGGCAGTGCATGGTTGTGCATTGTGTACAGAAAATAATATTGATTTTTTTGTAGAAGATGTTGGACGACATAATGCAGTCGATGCTATTGCAGGTTATATGTGGCTCAATAATTTGAGCGGGGATAACAATGTTTTTTATACAACAGGTCGATTAACATCAGAAATGGTTATAAAGGTCGCGCAGATGGGGATTCCTATTTTGCTGTCACGCTCTGGTGCAACACAAATGGGATTGGATATGGCGAAACAAGCAGGAGTGACTTTAATATCTCGAGCAAAAGGCAAGCATTTTATGGTGTTAAATGGTGTTAAAAATATAGAGTTTGAAATAGGTGACTTATGATTCCAGAAATTGTGAAGGTTGTTGTTATAGGGCTAATGGTTTTGATTCCAACGGCCTTTATTTATAGAAAAGCTGGTTTTAATCCTGCATGGGCTGTACTTGTTTTTTTACCAGGGTTTGGTTTACTGTTAATTTTTTTACAGTTAGCTTTTTTACCATGGAAAAATATTATTGATAGTGGGAGAGAGATGTAATGATTATGTTTTATGTGCTTGTTTTAATATTTACTATTTTTATGCTTTGGTTAGGAACAAAAATTTTAGATAAAGCAGGTTTTGATAAACGATGGGTTCTTTGCCTTATCATACCGGTTGCGAACATTATTATGATTTGGGTTTTTGCTTTCTCACACTGGCCTAAGCTAAAAGATGATATTGAGCAAGGTCTAAATTAGAAAAAGGTGAGTAAATGAAGCAATTTTGTAAGTATGGATAAAAAAATACAATTATTTTTAAGCATTCTACTGTTAATGCTTTCTGCTTGTACTCAGCAAATCGACCCACCAAGGATTGATAGTCATTCGACACCTGTTGATTCAATAGTGACAGTTGAAAAAATAGAGAATGAAAATAAAATTCAGTCACTAGGAATAACAAAAATAAAAGCAGGGAAAAAGCTAAAATTAGCAAGAATTTTAGAAGGGGGGGCTTGTAAGAATGATCAGCAAGGGGCGGCGGGTGTATTTAAGCTTTATACAAACCCTGAGGATGTTAAAAGAATAGTAGATAAGGAAGGAGCCAAGGTTTTTACTCATTTTGAATCATTCATTACTACGTTTTCAATGCAATCTTTACAAAAAGCAATCAATGCTGTTAATTTTCAAGCTAAGGATGGCAATAAAAAGATAAATGAAGAAAGAATAAAGCAAGAGTTGGTAGAATTATTTATTGATTTAGTCGTTGATGATATTGCAGAATTTGAGCGTAAAACAACATTAATGATAGATGTCGTTCCTGAGTTAGAGTCCCTGAATATTTTTTTGAATGATTGTGAAACGCCACACGATCATTGAAGAGTCTTATTTATCTTTATCGACAACTGATTTGGCAATGTTTGCTTTTTTAGTCGCCAAATAAAAAATAACAAAATAACGCCTAATGTGACTAAACCGAGTTGTAAGTATAGCCGGCCTTGTAATATGGCAATAGAGATAGCGAAGGTGACAGTAATTAATATCATTGCTTTGGCTTTGGACGAAGAGCTGATAGTGTGGCTTTCTTCCCACTGTTTTAAAGATGAACCAAACCAGCGATTGATAAGCAGCATTTGAAGAAAGTGTGGTGAACTTTTTTAAAGCAGGCTAAGGCAAGAATTAAAAAGGGTATAGTTGGTAAAATAGGTAAAACGGCACCTACAATACCTAATAAAAGGAATAGTAAACCAAAAGAAAAAAATAGGTGTTTTTTGATGTGTTTGCGCATAAAGAATTATCTAGGAGCATTTGAGCAAGGATATTTGTTCAACAAAAGTATTATCCTGTTTTTTTTATGCTAATAAATTTATTTTCAATTGTTAGCTCCATTTCAAAAGAGCCTCTAATCCCTTCTTTAGTCAGATAGGGCTGAATGTTTCCAGCGGGAAAAGTAATTCTTCTACCATCATTAGCAATGACAGATACATTTTTAGCTACACCTTGATAAACTTTAAGAAATTGATCATAGCTAAGTTGTAGTGAAAACTGAATAATTTGGTGCTGGTTCATGGTTGTTAGAATATGCGTAAAATATCCATAAGAATAGCCTATGGGATAGTGGTAAGACATCTTAGAGACTTAGATGGTATTAGTCATTAGGCTTTTTAGAAAATAACTCCAGCTAACGAGTTATGGTGAAAAGCTCTATTTATGTAAAATTGAAATTTTGATTTTTATTGAATTTGTGGTTTGATGATAGTTACATATTTTATATAGGATAAATTAAATAATGCTTACTAACAAAATTAAAAAACCTCTTCTATTTGTATTAGGCCTACTCATATCGCAAACCTCTATAGGCGGTGTTGCAACCTACCGGCTAACAGTGACTAATAACTGGACGCCAGAGAAGCATACTATCAATTACCCTGCTGAAGCTCATTTTTCATGGCTTGGTGGTGGGACTCATGATGCAACTCAGTCCTTCTGGGCACTAGGAGAACTTTCTCCTAGTACTGCATTTCAAAATATGGCAGAAACTGGAGTTACAACTGATTTTGTTACTGAAATAAAGGCAGCATCAGGTACACCATTGGAGTGGAAGCATTGGTTTTGTCAGCCAACACAGACTCACACCAACTGTGGGTCATTAGTTGTATATTTTACTATTGATAGTCGTCAACCTCTAGTCACTCTAACATCTATGTTAGGTCCTAGCCCAGATTGGTTTGTTGGAGTATCTGGTTTGCATTTACAAAATAATAAAAATGAGTGGATTAGTCGTATTGATGTTCCTTTAGCACTTTATGATGCAGGTACAGAAGAGGGTGTCAAAACAACAATGAAAAATCCAGAGTCATCCCCCCATAAACCTATTTCACTTATATCATATGATAAGTCGTCAGGTGATTACTTGCCTTCTGAGGAGGAGTATATTGTCGGCTCTTATACTTTTGAATTAATTCACGATTCGAATATTCAGTCAAAAACTAAAGATTGTTTATTTAACTGGGCAGAGCAACAGTATCCAGAATTATTTAAACCGGCTTCAGAAAAATCAGAGTTATATGAAGACTATACATATCGTTATTATAAGGATAGCAATACTTACCTAGGCTTTTTTCAAGATAAAACAGTTCATTCTCTTACCCCAAAGAAATCTAATGAAATTGTAGATTATGGAGATATTCAGCAATATCTGCAATTGGCTGGGTGCGATAATAAATAAGTCGTTGAGGAAAAACTATAATATATGACTATGCAGTGAGGGTGTTTTTAAATCCTCGCTGCTTAAGGAACCTTTGAACAAGTTGATTCCTTAAAATTAACATCCAATTAATTCAATAAGTTATATTCAGTTAAATCGTAATTTTAAGACTTAAGGAGCCTCTGATTAAGTTGATTAGAATTTAGCGAAGAAAAAATGGTCGCCATTTTTCACGAAGTGAGACGTAATAGT
>JAGLDH010000007.1 GCA_023145835.1 Methylococcales bacterium | reverse complement strand
AATAGGCGTTTTAGTTGTTCAAGATGTTTTTGCCGTTTTGTTTCTGGGTATATCAGAAGCCAAAATGCCATCAGTTTGGGCAGCATTTCTAATCACACTGATTATCATCGCTCGCCCTTTTTTATATAAAGTTTTAAATAAAAGTGGTCACGGAGAACTACAGATACTTTATGGATTAGTACTTGCTCTTGGAGGAGCATCCCTTTTTGAAGCTGTTGACTTAAAAGCTGATCTCGGTGCTCTTGTTTTTGGCGCTTTATTGGCTAATCATACAAAGTCACAAGAACTAGCTAAAGCACTTTTTAGCATCAAAGAGCTGTTTTTGCTAGGTTTTTTTCTCAGTATTGGGATGGCAGGGTTTCCAGATAATAGTATTCTGTTAGTCGTTGCTATATTGCTTCCATTTCTTCTTATCAAAACCTCTTTATTCTTTCTCCTATTTACTCAATTCAAAGTGCGTACTGGCCCTGCAACAACAACGTCTATTGGACTTGGTAACTACAGTGAATTTGGTCTTATTGTGACCACTGTAGCAGTCTCACACCAATGGGTTTCTCAAGAATGGGTAATTGTTATGGCAGTATTAGTCGCTAGCTCATTTGCTGTCTCTTCAGCCGCAAATAATTACACAGATAACTTTTACACCCGGTTTAGTGACTGGCTTGACAAATTCCAACGATCTATTCGCTTAAAAGGTGATGAGGATATTGATTTATCAGGTATTCAAATTATTGTTTGTGGTATGGGTCGTGTAGGAACAGGTGCATACGACCAGCTTATTCATCAAGGAGAAAAACATGTACATGGCCTAGATTCTGATGAAAAAATTGTACTCCGTCAATGTAAAAGTGGTAGAAAAGCCAGTACAACAGATGTCAGTAGTCCTGATTTCTGGTCTCGATTAGACATTAAAAATAGCGAGATTAAATGGATTTTATTATGCACATCTAATGTGCACGCTAACGCAATTACTGCAAATTTAGCTCGCCAAAAAGGCTTTAAAGGGTTTATTAGTTCAACCACACATTATCCAGACGAGGATTACACACTAACGCATGCAGGCGTTGATGCTGTTTTCAATATTTATGCAGAGGCAGGCGTTGGTCTTGTTCAACAGAGTGAGGAAATTATAAATTTCTTGAATTCAAATAAAGATTCAAATAAAGATTCAAAGATAGAATAACCCATCTATTTAATAACCCTACTATTTTTCAGATACAATCTGTTAGATATATTCTAATTGTAAAGACTCTCTTTTAACCATGATACTTTTCACCCACCGTATAACTATTGTATTAGTTTTATTGCTACCACTACAGCATTTACGAGCAGAAACCATTACTGTCCCGATAAAAATTGACTTTCCTTTACTGCAACAGCTAGTGGAATCTCAGTTATTTACCGGTAAATCTAACTCAACAGAGTTACTTCATGATTCTACCGGATGTAATGAAATTATATTATCAGAACCCAAACTCAGAGAATTTAATAATCATTTAATAATCAATTCTCATCTCAATGCAAAACTAGGGGTAAAACTGTCAGGCGAATGTGTATCACTACCCTCCTGGGATGGCCATATCCAAATCACCAGTGATCTTGTTATTAAAGAAGATAGCCCCCGCAAAATTTATCTACAAATCGTAGACAGTCATTTAATTACTCTAAAGAACGAACATTTAACATCGGGAACGTTGTGGAACCAAGCAAGAAAATTTATTTATCCATTAATGAATCAATTTCATATTGATTTAACACCATCAATCAATGAATTAAAATCCCTTTTACCTTTTTTTCTATCTAAACATTCACAATCTCAAATTAATGAAATGCTCTCATCACTACAACTTACCCATATTCAGACTACAGCTGAAGGTATTCAAAGTGATATTTCTTTGGAAATAGAAACAATTTCACAATCAGAAAAACCAGAGCATCCACTAACAGAACAAGAACAAGAACAGTGGCAAAAAGAATGGCAAAGTATGGACGCCTTATTAACATACACCGTTAAACATTATGCAAAAGAAACAGAACTTCAAGAGCTCAGACTAACTCTGTTTGATATTTTAATGGATGCCCGTTACCAATTACAAAATGCGCTACAAGAAAATCATTCTGATGACCCTGTAAGGCATTGGTTTATCAACAGCTGGTCACAACTCATTCCAGTACTGGAACAAATCAGTGTAGAAAACTCCAAACATGCTCCCTTGGCGTTAATAACCTTAATCACTGCCGCAGATGCCTTACAAGTATTAGATAAGCTTGGTCCAACATTTGGCTTAGATATTTCTATTGATGGCTTGCGCAGACTCGCGAGAATGATAAATAATTCACCTAAAATTGACCCTTTGCAATACAATGAAAATTTAGATTCAGAGCTCTTACAGTTATTTCAGTTTAATCCTGCTAACAATATTAGCAACCAATCATCCTTAAATTTGTGGCCCATCAATTCAGCGATTGCCGCTACAAATAAACCTCTAAACACATGGGTTCCTACCCTCAAGGAGTTAGATGATTACCTTCCAAAAGTAAAGGATTTATTACTCTCCTCAGCCAACCAATCTTTAACAAAATCAACACTCACTCCTCAGCAAAAAGATGTTTTTAAAAAAATGGTCATGGCGACAGCTTGGCAGGAAAGTTGTTGGCGGCAATATATTATTAAACAGAAAAAAATTGCCCCGATAAGCTCATCTACCGGTGATACAGGCATTATGCAAATCAATGAAAATGTTTGGAGAGGCTTTGTTAATCGCCAAAAGCTACGGTGGGATATTGCATACAATGCTCAAACAGGTAGTAATATTTTGCTTAACTACATGACAAGATATGCCATTAAAAAAGCTGAGGACAAACAGCAGGGGGGCATTGAAAACCTTGCCCGGTCTACCTATTCCATCTATAACGGAGGGCCAAGTCAATTTTCACGATATCGTCATAAAAAAACAACTAAAACGCTGAAGAAGGTTGACAATGAATTTTATGATAAATATTTAAAAGTAAAACAAGGCGATGAATTAACAGTTGCTCAATGTTTAGGTCAAAGCAAAAAAAGCATGGCGAGTATTAAGCCCAAGAAAAAAGCGGCGAGTCCCCTAAAAAAAACAGTCCATCAAACCTATAAAGCAACACTTGTCATCCACAATAAAGACTGGATAAAAAAACAAAACAAAGATTACTTTGCGCTACAACTTGGGGTATTTAGTTCTCATCAAGCTGCCAACACTTTTATCAACCAACAAAAAGTCACTGGCAATTATGTCCTTTATCAACTACAAAATAAAAAGAATTTATACCGGGTGATTTATGGATATTATTCAACTTATAAGAAAGCAAAGAAGGAAAGCCTTCTATTCACAAAAACAAAACCATGGATACGACAGTTCAAAGAATTTTAGGGCAGGTTTTTACATTGCGTAGTTGTATTAGTTTTCTTCTTGATCTGAATTATCTGAGTCGAACAACTCTTGAACAAGCTCAATTTGACTATCAGGAATTTTCCATTCTCGTTCTAATATAACTTTATTCAAGAAGCCATCCAGCCACGGCCGATTCGACTGAACTTTATGAATAAGTAATAGATAGCGTTCCTCATGTGTGATGACTGAAAATTCTTCAAGCAATACATTGATAGGCTCATCTTCGCCTTGCAGTACCATTTCTGCATAAAGCGTTCTCTCTTCGGAGTCAAAAGAAAAATCTATTAACTCCGCTACACCCTTTAACTTTTTATTAGCAGCCCATAAGACCATTTTTGTTGGTGTCTTATTTAATAGCATTTTTACTAGAGTCGTTTTATAACTCACTACAACTCTCTAGTTGCACTAAATTCTATTTCAGACCAACGCTCTTCAGTCAGCTGTAAATTAACTCGACTAGTGGCTAAGTAAACCAAGTATCCGCCACCATCTTCTCCAAGGTTATCAAATGCTTTCTTTTTAAACTCTTCTAATTTTTTTGGATCTTTTGCACTAACCCATCGTACCGTATTAATAGTAATAACATCGTAAACGCATTCCACGTTATATTCATTTTTAAGTCGATGAGCGGTAACATCAAACTGCA
>JAGLDH010000069.1 GCA_023145835.1 Methylococcales bacterium | reverse complement strand
TTTAAAGGGCTCTCAACGTTTGGCGGAAGATTCTTGCTAATCAGGAAAAATGTTTACTGATCAATGGAAGATAGAATGAAAGCCAAAGTAGATAATTGAAGCTTTATTAAATGACTATCTGTTACTGTATATTACGTTTTTCGTGGAAATCTATGTGAATTTATGCTCTGAAAAAGAGTTGATGCATCTATAGATAGAAGAGACTAGTGCGAGTATATAAGAAGCCCGTTGAATATATTTATTTCCAGTTTTACTAATATGTGAGCTATTTTGACGAATAGAATAGCCAAGTTGGTTTTTATTTTTTATAAAATATTATGTTATTTTTGGTTTCTATCAACGTTAGGAATTGCTAGCCTTTTTAAGTTCTATTAAGCATTCTTTAGCAGATTGCCAGCGTTGATTTAAATCGGTGTGTAATAGTTTTTTTATAAAGTCATGAAAAACTGGGGGGATGTTGGAAAGAATTAGGGAGGGAGGGGTGGCTGCAATAATTCTTGCATCTTGTTCATTAAGCCCAGAGTTTTTCTTATGATGACTTAGTAACTCGTAAAAAATGATTCCTGCTTGATATAGATCGCTTCGATAATCCCAATTTAGTCCTTGAGCTTGTTCAGGTGATAAATATGAGGGTTTTCCAATCCAATTGTTTCTTTCAGTATCATTTGTTTCAAACGTTTTTGCACAGCCAAAATCAATTAAGTAAAGTTTGTTTTGATAGTCTAGTAGCAAATTTTCAGGACTAATGTCACTATGTACTATAGGTTTAGGTAAGTTATGTAAATAATCAAGTATTTCAAGTAACTGAACCATAATATTTATGGCAAGCTGAGTGTTAAGGTAATGTTTTTTATAAGGAATTTTTGAGGGTGTGTATAAATTTTTAAACAATTGAGTGACAGGGTTGAATAATTTTTTAGATGAGTCGCGGCTTGGTTTTGCGCTTTCTTTTAACAAATTTAAGACAGTTCCAGCAGCAATATATTGGTATGCTATATAGGGTTTGATATCACTTAAGCCATTATGTATTAGCTGGGGTAGACCTTTATGATCTATGGCTTTGAGTAAAAATAATTCTTTTTGAAAGCGAATTACATGCACAGAACTTTGTATAAAATCTGGATGCAAAAACTTTACACATAAACAAGGCCTTCCAGTTTTTTTTGGTATTGCAATATAAAGCTTGGCATACCCTCCAGAAGCTAGATATTTTAGTTTATATTCATTGAAATTTAGATATGTATTCACAACAATGTCTGTATATTCCCTAATGGGGTGAGTAATGATGTAGTTTCATGGATAGTTTTTAAAAGTAAGATGGTAACAGTAGAAATAGTTAGTAAATAAATTTAATTTTAGACGTTCTAAATAATTTTGCTATAGAAGAACCTTTGTTTTTCAGTATTTACTTATCTAACTATTTTAGTAAATTAATTTATGATTGATATGTAACTGTAAAATCATTCATAGTTGATAAGGCGGTAATTAGGTCTTTTGGTTTCTCTAATTGAAAGGCGTTAACGCCAACACGAGACAAGTAAAAAACTTGGTCTGCCATATAGTTGCCTATGGCGCGTATTTCACCTTTAAAACCATATCTATTGCGTAATAACCTTGCATGGGAAAAAGACCTGCCATCGGTAAATGCAGAGAATTCAAGTGCGACTAATGAGATTTGATCTAAATTATCAGTAAAGTTCTCAATTTTGTCTGATGGTGATAGTCTAATGCCTGTGCTACCGTTTCGGTTAGTAAGTTTTGTTTTTTCTTCTTTCCATCGAGCTAAAGATACCGTTATATTGCCATCAGATAGCTCATCGCTATCAGCAAGATGAGTCCAGTTATCTTCTATAATTTGTTTGTCTTTAATGATTTGCATGGATTCTCCTTAATAGATAGCAGTTTTAAAGGGGGTGACGCCAACGCGATGGACGGTATCTAAAAATATTTCATCATCGAAGCGTTGTTTGATGTACACATCTAAGATGGTGGTAATAGCTTTAGTTATTTTGTCTTTTGCAACAGCCGGACCTAACCTTTGTCCAATTGCAGCTTCATTTTCTGAAGAGCCACCTAACGTTATTTGGTACCATTCAACCCCTTTTTTATCGACGCCTAAAATGCCTATATGTCCTACGCTTTGATGGGCGCAGCCATTCATACAGCCAGACATATTGATTTTTAAATCACCAATGTCATGGATATAATCAATATCATCTAATGCTTTGTTGATTTCTTTGGATATACTAATAGAACTGGCATTTGCCAGAGCGCAAAACTCTAAGCCAGGGCAACATATCATGTCTGTTACCGTACCAATATTGGCTGTTGCTAATGATAGGTTACTTAGTTTTTGCCAAAGATCAAATAAGTCTGCTTTTTTTACATCAGCAAGAACAATGTTCTGTCTATGAGTGGTTCTGACTTCTCCAAAACTATGTTGGTCGGCTAAGTCTGCAATTGCATCAAGTTGTGTTTCGGTAATGTCTCCGGGGGGTGTGTTGGGTGCTTTTAATGAGACATAAACAGCTTGGTAACCTGGCGTTTTATGGGATGCTGTATTATGTTTGACCCATGTTGCAAAGGCTGGGTTTTGCGTTTTATTCGACTCAAAGCTGCTGTCGTTGCTGGCATTTTTATCGTAGGCAGGTGATGTGAAGTGATCTTTAATGCTTGTAATGCGATCATCACTCAGTTCCATGTTATCTTTTATTTGCTGCCATTCTGTTTCGACCCATTTTGTCATTTGCTCTATACCGCTTTCTTTGACAAGAATTTTGATGCGAGCTTTATATTTATTGTCACGTCGACCATTTAAATTGTATACGCGAACTATGGCTTCTAAATAAGAGAGTAGATGCTTTTTTTCTAAAAAGGGTCTGATAATTTTGCCGATGATAGGCGTTCTACCTAACCCGCCGCCGACGAGTACTCTAAAGCCAATTTCCCCAGTATCATTTTTTATTAAATGTAGACCAATGTCATGAAGTTGGGTTGCCGCTCTATCTTGTTCTGAGCCGCTAACAGCAATTTTAAATTTGCGAGGTAAGTAGGAAAACTCAGGGTGTAGGATAGTCCATTGGCGAATAATTTCACAATAGGGTCTAGGGTCTTCAATTTCATCTATACTTATACCAGCAAGATGATCGGTTGTCGTATTTCTTAAGCAGTTACCACTGGTTTGAATGGCATGCATTTGAACACTTGCCAAATTAGCAAGAATATCAGGCACATTTTTTAATTCAGGCCAGTTAAATTGGATGTTTTGCCGAGTTGTAATGTGAGCATAATTTTTGTCATATTTTCTAGCGACATGAGCAAGCATGCGGAGTTGTTTAGATGAAATTAATCCGTAGGGTCCGGCTACTCGAAGCATAGGTGCATGAGTCTGAATGTATAGGCCATTCATTAAGCGTAATGTGCGGAATTCATCTTCGTCTAATTCGCCTTTTAAATAGCGATCTGTCTGCCCTCTAAATTGAGTGACTCGTTCATTCAATAGGGTCTGGTCGTCATTATTATACTGATACATTATTAGGATGTACTTATAGTTCCAAGAAAAAAATCAAGACTTTTAATCATATACTGAGATCGTTTAAATGACAAAGAATATTGTATGATGTTATTATTAGGGGTTGATAATTATTAAAATTAATGTTGGTCATTAAGCGAGAGGGGGTTGTTTTGTTGCGTTTGTTATTGGTGTTTGCTGGGTTGTTATTTTTGCCACAAGTGGCTATGGCTGAAGAGATTATTCTGGGCCTGACTGGAACGGAAAGAGGAATATATGCTGTTCTTGTTTTTATAGTTGCATATGGCTTTGTTATGGCTGAGGAATTTACAGGTTTGCGTAAATCCAAGCCCGTTATTTTTGCTGCTGCTGTTATTTGGGCGCACGCTGCTATTCTGGCTACAGAAGCGGGTGTTACTACGGCTGAATTGCATGAAGCATTTGAATTTAATTTAAAAGAATATGCTGCCTTGATGCTTTTTTTGCTAGTTGCGATGACATACATCAATGCTATGGCAGAACGAAATGTGTTTGAGGCGTTAAGATCATGGATGATTAGAAAACAGTTTAATTATAAGCAACTGTTTTGGGTGACAGGCATTATTACTTTCTTTTTATCATCTGTTGCTGATAATTTAACGTCTGCATTGTTAGTGGGTGCTGTTGTTATGGCAGTTGGTAAGGGGAATGATAAATTTGTTTCAATTGGCTTAGTTAATTTAGTGGTTGCAGCAAATGCTGGTGGAGCATTTAGTCCTTTCGGTGATATTACTACATTGATGGTTTGGCAAGCAGGGTATGCAGAGTTTTTTGACTTTTTTGCATTATTTATCCCCTCGGTTGTTAACTATGTGATTCCTGCTTGTTTTATGTATATGGCAGTACCTGATGATAAGCCCGAAACGTCAGGTAAAGAAGAAGTTGTACTACTTAAGCCGGGTGCAATTCAAGTCTGTGCATTATTTTTATTGACTATCGTTTCTGCTGTTAGCTTTAAGCAATTTCTACATTTACCCCCTTTTATGGGAATGATGCTTGGAATGTCTGTATTAATGATCTATGGCTATAGTATTAACAAACTATATACAAATGAAGAGTTTGATGTTTTCAATGAGGTTCGTGATGCTGAGTGGGATACTTTGTTTTTCTTCTTTGGTGTCGTGTTTGCGGTCGGTGGTTTAGGTTACATCGGTTATCTAGAGCTACTTTCTGGTGCTATGTATGACGGCTTAGGTGATACAACAGCAAATATTCTTGTCGGGGTGATTTCTGCAATAGTTGATAATATTCCTGTTATGTTTGCGGTATTAAATATGAGTTTAGATATGGATTTATATCAATGGCTGTTGGTGACATTAACAGCAGGAACTGGAGGATCTTTATTGTCAGTAGGTTCTGCAGCAGGTGTTGCGTTGATGGGGCAATCAAAGCATAAATATACTTTTTTTAGCCATATTAAATGGACGCCTGTTATTGCTTTAGGCTACGCTGCAAGTATTTTTACTCATTACCTAGTCAATGCGTAATTGTTGATCTAAACTAAATTACTAATGCATGGATGTATCATTTGACTCCAAGGATGGAGTCTATTCTGTTAGTGTGAATGCTTTTTAGCCAAAAACAGATTTTTACCCTTCACTTCTTGGCAATACTTCTTTTGAATAGTTCTTTGGTTTCAATAACCCCTTGTTTATAAGCTTATGACAACTGTAAATACTTGGCGTAAGGCTTTTTCTATTTATACCCAACCACGTGTGTTTGGTATGATTTTCTTAGGTTTTTCCGCAGGACTCCCTTTTTTACTTGTCTTTTCAACTTTATCTGCCTGGCTTAGGGATGAAGGTGTGGCAAGGTCTGTTATTGGTTTTTTTAGTTGGGTAGGTGTTACTTATTCTATTAAAGTCTTTTGGGCTCCCGTTGTAGATCGGTTGCCACTGCCTATATTAACCCGGTTTTTAGGAAAAAGAAGAAGTTGGATGCTAGTCGCCCAAATAGGGATTACTTGTGGATTAGTGGGTATGGGAATGTCAGATTCTAGTCTACAACTGCAACAAATAGCTTTGTTTGCAGTTTGGGTTGCATTTTGCTCTTCAACTCAAGATATTGTTATAGATGCTTATAGAATAGAAGCTGTTGTGCCTGAATTTCAAGGTGCAATGGCAGCTACCTATGTATTAGGCTACAGAGTTGCATTGTTAGTTGCAGGGGCTGGAGCATTTTATATTGCTGATTATTTCAACTGGCAAATAGCTTACTATGCAATGGCGGCAACAATGTCTATTGGTATTATTTCAACACTTGTTATAAGAGAGCCAGAACACATCATTAACGAAATTACTTTGCAAGGTGAAAAAAACTTAGAGGAGGCTATTGGGTTAGCTGAGTCGTCGTCATTTATAAAAAAAATAGCAATATGGTTTTCTGATGCAGTGATGAGTCCTTTTATTGAATTTTTCTGTCGGACAGGAAAAACTGGCTTATTGATATTGGCATTGATCGCAGTCTATAAAATGAGTGATATAACCATGGGAGTTATGGCAAATCCTTTTTATTTAGACTTAGGGTTTAGTAAAAAAGAAATTGCAGATGTTAGTAAAATATATGGTTTTTTTATGACAATTTTTGGCGCTTCTTTGGGTGGGATCATGGTTGTTCGTTACGGGATTATGCGACCATTGCTATTGGGGGCTGTTATGGTTGCTACGACTAATTTGCTATTTGCTTTACTTGCTATATCAGAACCTAGTCTCACCTTATTGGCAGGGGTTATAAGTGCAGATAACTTGAGTGGAGGGCTTGCCACTTCAGTCTTTATAGCTTACCTATCCAGCTTAACTAATAGTGCTTACACGGCTACTCAGTATGCGTTGTTTAGCTCTCTTATGACGTTGCCTGCAAAACTGCTCGGAGGGTTTTCAGGTGTGATTGTTGATAGCTTTGGTTATGATACTTTCTTTGTTTATGCCTCTGCTACCGGGTTACCTGCTATTATATTGGTTACAGTTCTGATTCGCTTTCAAAAACGAAAACAGAATGATTAATCCAGTTTTTATAGTTGTATGTCATAGTCAATAATAAGTGGAGCATGATCTGAAAAGCGCTCTTCTTTGTAGATGGATGTTGACTGAACTTTGTCTTTAAGGTCAGCACTAATTATTTGATAGTCAATACGCCATCCAACATTTTTAGCCCAGGCTTGACCACGGTTTGACCACCACGTGTACTGATCTTCTTGCTGGTTGATTAATCGAAAAGCATCAAACCATTGGTGTTCAGAAAATAATTGATCCACCCATGCGCGTTCCTCAGGCAAGAAACCAGAATTCTTTTTGTTTCCTTTCCAGTTCTTTAGGTCAATTTCTTTGTGGGCTATATTCCAATCCCCACAAATTATATAGCTTTTATTATTACGTTCTAATTCATGTAAATAGGGTAAAAATCGATCTAAGAAGCTATATTTAAATGCTTGTCGTTCATCGCCTGAAGAACCAGAAGGTAGATAAAGTGAAATAATACTTAAGTCACCCAGTTTAGCTTCAATAAACCTGCCTTCGCTATCAATATCGCTCCAACCTAATCCCTTTGTTACTGATGAAGGTTCTTGTTTGCAATATATTGCAACACCACTGTAACCTTTTTTTTCTGCATCATGATAAAAACAATGATAGCCTTGGGGCCAAAATGAATCTGCTTTTAGTTGATCTGTCTGTGCTTTTGTTTCCTGTATGCAAATGAAATCAGCGTTTTGAGACTTAAGCCAAGGGAAAAAACCTTTTCGTTCTGATGCTCGAATGCCATTTGCATTAAGTGAAATAATACGCATAATAAAATTGAAAGTTGCAGAATTATTGAGTAAATCGTATTATACTCAGTTCTTTAATGTGAATGTAGCCCATTTTGGGTAAAGTGGAAGTAAAATGAAACCAGAAATTCATCCAGAATATAAGCAAATTACTGTAACGTGTGGTTGTGGTAATAAATTTGAAACAGGTTCAGTATTAACTGATGATTTACATGTGGAAGTTTGTTCTTCATGTCATCCTTTTTATACTGGCAAACAAAGAGTTGTTGATACAGCTGGACGTGTTGATAAGTTCCGCAAGAAATTTGGTAAATAGAAGATTGTCACTTTGCATGTTTTTGTGAATTGTCGTTTTGTGAGCAAAGGATACCTATAGTTTATGGCTAAAGACACGGTAACAATAAGAAATAACGCAAATGGTAAAGAAGCTGATTTTTCTTTGCTGAAGGGGACTAGTGGTACTCCTGCCATTGATATAGGTACGTTGAATAATGAACTAGGTGCGTTTACTTTTGATCCTGGCTTTATGTCTACGGCAAGTTGTAAAAGTGCTATCACTTATATTGATGGTGAGAATGGTATTTTGCTTTATAGGGGATACCCTATTGAACAATTAGCACAAAATAGTACTTTTCTGGAAGTTGCCTTTCTATTGATGAATGGCGAGCTTCCTAATGAACCTGAATTGTCCTCTTTTAGAGGTGAAATTAGGCATCATTCAAGAATACAAGAAGCATTGAGAGTCTTTTTTAACGGCTTTCATTATGATGCTCACCCAATGTCCATGATGGTGGGGATAATGGGATCTTTATCTGCTTTTTATCATAGTGAGCTTGATATGAGTGATCCTGAGCATAGGCGTATTTCTGCAATGCGAATGCTAGCAAAGGTTCCTACAATCGCAGCAGCTAGTCATAGACACTCAGTTGGATTACCTTTTATTTATCCTCGGTTAGATTTGGGATATTGTGAAAACTTTATGAATATGATGTTTTCGCTACCTGGACAGCAATTTATTGAGGAAAATCATTATATTGATCCGGTTACTATAAAGGCTCTTAATTTATTGTTTATTTTACATGCTGATCATGAACAAAATGCGAGTACATCAACTGTAAGGCTTGCTAGTAGTACGGGTGCCAATCCCTATGCATGTATTGCAGCTGGTATTGCTGCATTATGGGGGCCTGCTCATGGCGGAGCTAATGAAGCTGTTCTAAGTATGTTGGCGGAGATTGGAACGGTCGATAGAATACCTCAGTTTATTGCGAAGGCAAAAGATAAAAATGATCCGTTTAGATTAATGGGATTTGGTCATCGGGTTTATAAAAACTTTGATCCTAGAGCTACGATTACTCGTAAAACTTGCTATGAGGTATTAGAAAAATTCCCAAGTGATGATCCTTTGTTTGAGCTTGCCTTAGCTTTAGAGGAACATGCCTTGAAAGATGAGTATTTCATAGAAAAGAAGCTTTATCCTAATGTAGATTTCTATTCAGGCATTATTTATAAAGCATTAAAAATTCCAGAAGATATGTTTACTGTTATGTTTGTGATTGCACGAACAGCAGGGTGGGTTTCTCATTGGCTGGAAATGATGGCAGAGCCAGGACAGCGTATTGGACGTCCTCGCCAAATCTATACGGGCTATGACACTCGGGATTATAATGATATTGGTAATCGATAAATGATAGAAGGAAATAGCTATTTCTCTATTTCCTGTTTTGTTCTAGTTTTGAGTTTTCTAATAAACCTTTGTTTTTTTCGTTAATATCAGCTTCACTCCTCTTTTTTGTATGAGGGAGTGTGAAGAGGAAAACTATGCTTGATGACCTTGTATTAATAGTCTTTAATAGATAACTCTATCTGAGTTATAATTTCTAATACCTTTTAAAATAAACTTTCCTCTTCAGTTGCTTCATGATCTTCTAACTCAACTGGAATTAATGAAAACTCTGTTGGTACATTTTCTGTTAAGAAATATTCCCAGATACCGCCATCTATCATTTCAGAAGGCGCTAATAACCCCGTCTTAGGATCAATGAAAGCTTTAGTTATTCCTTCAGGCGATGTAAACTCCTGTTCTGGCCTGTTTTTTAACGCTGTTCGCATAAAGTCTATCCATATAGGAAGAGCTGCTTTTCCTCCTGTTTCAGTTCGACCTAATGGTTTTGCTGTATCAAAACCTAACCAAGCTGTAGCAGATATACCCGCACTAAAGCCATTAAACCAAGTGTCTCTTTGTTCATTTGTTGTCCCTGTTTTCCCCGCCATATCATATCGGTTTAGTACCTTTGCACGGGTTGCTGTTCCTCTTTGTATGACATCTCGTAATAAAGAGTTCATAAGATAGCTAATTTGTGGAGAAATAATGCGAGGTGCAAGGTTGGGTTTGTTGATGTGGTTTTCTTCACATGTCTTACAAGCAATTGGTGGTGTTGCTTGATATAGTATATTGCCCTTATTGTCTTCTATTCGATCAATAAAATAAGGTTTAACAAGAAAGCCCCCGTTTTCAAAAACAGAAAACATAGTTGCCATTTGTAAAGGTGTTGCATGTCCACTTCCTAAAGCTAAGGAAAGACTGTTGGGTAATTGATCCTGAGTAAACCCAAAACGTAAAGCGGTTTCAGTTACTTTTGGAATACCAAGGTCTCGGAGTAGACGGATTGAAACGAGGTTTCTTGATTTTCGAAGAGCAGTTCTAAGTGGGGTCAAGCCAAAAAATTTTTTACTATAGTTTTCTGGTTTCCACTGTCCTTCTTGTAAAGGATCATCAACTACAATAGGAGCATCATTTATTAAGCTTGCAGTTGTGAACCCTTCTTCTAAGGCAGTTGTGTAAATAATCGGTTTAAAGCCGGATCCAGGTTGGCGCTTGGCTTGTGTTGCACGGTTGTATTTGTTGTTAAAAAAATCGAAGCCACCGGTTAAGGCTAAGATAGCGCCATTATTTGAATTTAAGGCTATAAAAGCAGCTTCTGCATCAGGTATTTGTGTAAGTTCCCAAGTATTATCTGTCTTTTTTCTAACTTGGATTAAATCATTTGTTTTAATGATATCAGTAATTGATTTTAAGGGTGAGCCAAGTGAATTTTGTGTTTTATATTGTTTTGCCCAACTTATATTTTCAAAAGGTAATTGAATGATGGAATCATCTTTAAGTTTTGCATAAGCAATGTTTTGCTTTATTTCTATAACATGGGCTGATTGAGTGTCTCCAATAGTCCTGTATTTAGATTTATCGAAATTAGGATTATTCCTATGGGGAAGAGATCGGTAGCCATGGCGGTGGTCATAGTTGTGTAAAGCTGATCTTACGGCTTTTATGGAGGATAATTGTAGTTGGCTATTAATCGTAGTATAAACTTTTAATCCCGTTGTATATGCTCCTTCTCCGTATTGATTGAAAAGTTTATTTCGAACCATTTCTGAAATGTAGGGAGCGATAGATTCTGCTTTTTTTGAATGGATTGATGCTGAAATAGGCTGTTGTATTGCACTATCAAAATCTTGTTCATTAATGAAGTTGAGTTTACGCATACGGCGTAGAACATAATTTCTGCGTTGAGAGGCTCTTTCAGGGTTGGTTATTGGGTTGTAAATAGAAGGTGCTTTTGGTAACCCCGCAAGCATAGCAAGTTGAGAAAGTTCTAGTTCAGATAAATCTTTTCCATAATAAGTTGCTGAAGCCGCGGCTATTCCATAAGCATGATGCCCCAAAAAAATTTTATTTAAATAAAGTTCTAGAATTTTATCTTTTGAATACTCTTTTTCTATTTTTAAGGCTAAAACAATTTCTTTGAATTTTCTGATATAAGTTTTTTCTCGACTGAGTAAAAAGTTTCGAGTTACCTGCATGGTAATTGTACTTCCACCCTGTTTCTTTTTACCCGTTAGAATAAGTTGAAAGGCTGCTCGTGCCAATCCTTTAAAATCTACTCCAGGATGGGAATAAAAATTCCCATCTTCTGCTGCTAAGAATGCATTAATCAACTGCTGTGGAACGTCAGAAATAGTAATAGGAATTCGTTTTTTTTCACCAAATTGGGATAATAGAACTTCGTCACTACTATAAATACTTAAAGGGACTTGATACTCAAAAGCATTGAGTTGTTTTATGTCGGGGAGATCATCTTGTAGTTTATTGAAAAAATAAAAGCCGATAACAGCTACGCAGAGAGATGCTGTGATAGTAAGTAAAAAGATCCACTTTAAAATCTTACTAAAAAAGTTCTTAGGAGTCACAATAATATTATATGAAAAATAAATGAAGAAACTTTACAGAAATAACCCTTTGATAAGGGGGTGTTTGTTTATAGAACACCTAATTAAAGGAGCCTCTGTTCAAGTCTAATTATTTTTAGCTTGTTAAAACTGTCGCTATTTCCACTAAGATCGGTGCAATAGAATGACTATTACGTCTCACTTCGTGAAAAATAGCGACCGTTTTTTCTGTGCTAAATTTTAATCAATTTAATCAGAGGCTCCTAAAGCAACTGCTTTTGAAATTATCCTGCGTTATTAGCAATCGAAATTCACTAGAACAATTATACAAGCTAATCTGAAAAAGAGAAAAATCAATGTTGAAAATTGTGAAGTTTGAGATGTGATAGTGACTATAACACTTGATAGTACCGCCCTTAATGGCGGTTTTTTAACAGTTTTTATGTTCTATATATTCATAAAACACCTGGATATTAAGGGAGTGTAAACAAAAAAAAATTTTTAACATTTTGAAATTAAAAGATTAAATTTGTTGGTCTCTTAAAAAAAGCTTCATTTAAAGTAAAAAATAAAAAGACTACTATACTTTGCTACTAAAGTAACTCTGATTGTTACTGGGTGATGAAAATTAGACCGGAATGTAGAGAAACTTCATAACTGACAGAGTCTGTTTTTATAATGTCCATAATATTAAATAAGCATTTTAGAAGTGAATATATATTCAATTTTTATTTTATCAAAAGGGTTCATGAATGAACTGGTTAAATAGAGGGCAATCTGCTGTCCTTGGTGTTGATATAAGTACAGCTGCAGTTAAATTATTGGAATTGAGTCAATCTGGGTCTCGATATAAAGTTGAGAGCTATGCTGTTGCTCCTTTGCCCTTAGATGCTGTTGTTGATAGAAGTATCACTGATATTGAAGTGATTGCTAATGCAATTAAAGCAGCTGTTAAGCAAGCAGGGACAAAGACAAAGCAAGCATGTGTTGCTGTTTCTGGTTCATCCATAATGACAAAGGTTATTCAGATGCCTGCATCTTTAACTGAAGATGAGATGGAAGATCAAATATTGGTTGAGGCTGATCAATATATTCCTTATTCTCTGGATGAAGTCAATCTGGATTTTGAAGTACAAGGTGTGACGGAAGATAACCCAGAAATGGTTGATGTGTTGTTAGCTGCATCAAGGCGTGAAAACGTAGAAGACAGAGTTGAGGCGTTAGCTATGGCGGGGCTAAAAGCAGCGATTGTAGATGTTGAAGCTTTTGCAATAGAAAATGCATTCTCAGTGTTATCAGAACAAATACCTAATGTAAAAAAGGAGCAGACGGTGGCGATTGTTGACCTAGGCGCAACGATGTCAACAATGAATGTAATACATAATTCTCGATCAATTTATACACGTGAACAAAGTTTTGGCGGGAAGCAGTTAACTGAAGAAATTCAGCGCCGTTATGGCTTATCGTATGAAGAAGCTGGGTTAGCGAAAAAACATGGTGGACTGCCAGACAATTATAATTCAGATGTGCTTGATCCCTTCAAAAAAGCGGTTGTTCAGCAAATCTCTCGATCCTTACAGTTTTTCATTTCCTCAAGCGCGAATAGAGCTGTTAACACTATTGTTCTCGCGGGAGGATGTTCATCAATAGCTGGGTTAGAAAAATTGGTTGAAAAAGATCTGGGTATATCAGCTTATGTGGCCAACCCTTTTATTAATATGGCACTTTCTAAGAAAGTAAAACCGCAGAGTTTAAGTAATGATGCCCCTTCAATGATGATTGCATGTGGATTGGCACTAAGGAGTTTTGATTAATGGCAAAAATTAATTTACTTCCATGGCGAGATGGACTTCGTCAACAAAAACAAAAAGATTTTGTAACTAGTATTGGTTTAGCTGTTGTAGTGACGTGTTTGTTATTTTCTTTGGGATATTTGTATATTGAAAATATGAAAGAGCATCAACAGCGACGAAATAAAATGGTTAAAGATGAGATTCTGATAGTTGATAAAAAAATTACAGAAATCAAAGATATTGAACAAAAAAAAAGCCAATTATTAACTAAAATTGAAGTGATTCAACAACTACAAGAAAGTCGTCCTCAGATTGTCCATTTGTTTGAGGAATTGTCGATAAGTACACCAGAAGGTGTGTTTCTTAATAAATTTGTCCAAACGGGGAAAGACCTTGCTTTTACGGGCAGTGCTAAGTCAAATGCCCGAGTATCTGCTTATATGCGAGGAATTGATAATTCCTTATGGCTTGAATCTCCTCTATTAAAAGAGATTAAAGGTAAAAATAAGGAAAAAAATGGTCAGTACAACAAATTTTCTATGCTGGCTAAACAAAAAGGAAGTCAGCCAGTAAAATCAAGTGGAAAAAAATGATAAATTTATCTGAAGTTAATTGGGATTTTAATGTAGCAGGTTCTTGGCCTTTGCCGATAAAAATTGCAACGATAGTTTTAGTTTCGATCTTTGTTGCAGGTGTTGGTATTTATTATATTACGATTGATCAACTTAATGAGTTGGATCAATTTGAAATTAAAGAAACAGAATTAAAAAAATCATTTAAAAATAAGCAAAAGAAGGCTATTAACCTAGTTGACTATAGAGAACAACTTACACAAATAGAAGTTTCTTTAGGCGAAATGATTAAGCAAATGCCTACTCAAGCTGAAGTGGCCAATTTATTAATTGATATCTCTCAAACAGGGTTAGCAAGTGGCTTAGAGTTTCGACTTTTTAAACCAGCAGCAACAATTAGAAAAGATTTTTATTCTGAATTACCTATAGATATAAAAGTGATTGGTAAATATGAAGAGATTGGACTTTTTGTTAGTGGATTAGCTTCTCTACCTCGAATTGTCACTGTACATAATGTTGCTATTTCGCCAAATAAAGAATCAAAAGATAAAGATTCTAAAAGCAAGGATTCTTTATTGACAATGAATGCAATTATTAAAACGTATAACGAAGAGTCCGGCGTGATTAAGAAAAAGAAAAAAAATAGGCGGAAATAATGATGACCTTAACTGAAATTAAAATGAGTATGAGATGGGGTTGTTTTTGTTTGTTTTCTCTAGCTTTGGCTGGCTGTGTTAATGACGATGTTAGTGATTTAACACAGTATATTGCAAGTGTAAAAGCTAAGCCCAAAGGGCCAATTCAAGCGTTACCTGAAATAGCAGTAGTTGAGCCTTTTGTTTTTAATCCGGAAGGTTTAAGAGATCCTTTTCGGCATGTGGAAAAAGTTGAGGAAGAAGAACCTATCGATATTTCTTCGGGTACGGGGATTGTACCCGATACGACACGAAGAAAAGAAGAATTAGAATCTTATCCTTTAGATACATTGCAAATGGTAGGAACACTAACAATGGATGAAAGATTATGGGGATTAATAAAAGCAAGTGATGGAACGATACACCGCATTCGGAAAGGAAATTATATGGGGCGGAATTACGGTGAAATTATACGGATTTTAGGGGATAGAGTGGAATTGATGGAGATAGTTCTCGATAAACCAGGTTCGTGGATTGAGCAGCAAGCTTCATTACAGCTGGTTGAGTAATTAAGGGTTACATAATGAGTATGAAAAATAATAAAACGATAAAATTACAAAAACTATGTCGCAATAGTGGAATTGCGGTAGGTTTATTACTAATACAAGCTACCTCCGTTTTTGCTGCTAACCCAGCTATTTCGGGTCTAACTTCCTCAACAAATACGAATGTGTGGGTTGATAATAAAGCGATTACCGACTTGAACTTTTCCTCTCTATCAGGAGATAAAGTACAGATTGCACTGAGTTTTGATAGTGAGGTTGATGCTCCAAAAGTCTTTCAAACAGATAATCCTGCAAGAATTTCTCTTGATTTTTCTGGTGTACATAGTAATTTAAAGAAAAAAATGTTTCCAGTAAACCAGGGCGCTGTTAAAGCTGTCTATGTCGTAGAAGCAGCTGGGCGAACAAGAGTTGTTGTTAATTTAGTCGAATCAGTCTCTCCTGAGGTTAAAACAGAGGGGGATAAAGCTTATATCATTTTGAAACCAACTCATGCAAGTAAGTCGGTCGCCTCAGTAAAACCACGGAAATTGAAAAAAAATAACAGTGATGTAACAAGCTTATTGCCCAAACAGACCATTGAGAATATTGATTTTCGACGAGGAGTTAAAGGAGAAGGACGAATACTCGTTAGCCTTTCATCAGCAAATACAATGGTTGACGTAACGGAACAAGGTGGGAAAATTATTCTGAATTTTCTTAACACTAAATTGCCTTCAAATTTGATTAAAAGTTTTGATGTCTCGGATTTTGCTACTCCTGTACAAAGAATTGATGCGCAGCCATACGGGAGAGGCGTGTCTTTGACGGTAACAACGGCAGATAACAATTTTGATTATTCCTCTTATCAGTCCGATGGCGTACTTGCAGTCGATTTTTATCCAATGAGTAAAGCTGAAAAAGAAGAAAAACTAAAAAAGAAATTTCCTTATACGGGTAAAAAATTAACATTTAACTTTCAAGATATTGAAGTTAGATCTGTTTTACAAATCCTTGCTGATTTTACAGGACTTAATATTGTTGCAGCCGATACAGTTAAAGGAAATGTTTCTTTACGATTAAATGATGTGCCTTGGGATCAAGCTCTGGATTTGATTTTAAAGTCTAAAGGTTTAGCAAAAAGGAAAATGGGTAATGTAGTTCTAGTGGCTCCAGCGACTGAAATAACTAAAATTGAGAAAGAAGAGTTAGAGGCAAAAAAAGTAGTTGCACAGCTTGAACCATTAAGAACAGAGTATATCCAGATTAATTTTGCAAAAGCTGAAGATATTCAAGTTATATTGACAGGATCAAATGTTGTTAAATCGATTACTCAAATGAAGCAGACGAGCTCTAGAACTGGTCCAGGTTCTAATTCAGGAGGAGGCTCATCAGGAATTTTTAGTGGAAACAACTCAACGGCGAACAGGTCAAGAAGATCTGAAAAAAATGAAACGCAAGGTGTCTTGTCGGAAAGAGGTAGTTCTACTGTCGATGGAAGAACAAATACTATTATCGTCAAAGATACAGCTAAGCAGCTTGAAGAAATTAGAGCAATGGTTCGTATTCTTGATGTTCCTGTTCGACAAGTGATGATTGAAGCGAGAGTAGTAACCGCTGATACTGATTTTCGTCAAGAAATAGGTGTTAAGTTTGGTATAGCAAAAGCAGCGGAAATTGGTTCGGGCAAAGTTTTTGCCATGGGAGCCGGGTCAACTACATTTGGTGAATTGGTTCCTGATTCAAGTGGTTCTCATGTATCTGTTCCGGATGGTGCAGGTTATTTGGTTGATTTAGGCGCAAATGCAATTAATGGTCACCCTGTTGGAGCATTAGGGATGACCTTAGCACGAGCAGCTGATTACGTATTAAATTTAGAATTATCTGCATTAGAAAATGATGAACGAGGAGAGATACTGGCAAACCCTAGAGTAATGACTTCTGATAGAGAACTTGCTTTTATTAAGCAAGGTATACAAATACCTTATGAAACAGTGAGTGATAAAGGAACACAAACTGAACTAGTTGATGCGGTGCTTGAATTAAATGTAACGCCTCAGATTACACCTGATGGTGATGTCATTATGGATTTATTAATCAAAAAAGATAATCCTAAAGTTAATACTAGGAGTATTGAGAAAAGAGAAATAGAGACTATTGTTCGAGTAAAAGATGGAGAAACTATTGTATTAGGGGGGGTGTATGAAGGTGAGTCAGGGAAAAATGTTTTCAAAGTACCTTTCTTGGCAGATTTACCGGGTATTGGGTTTTTGTTTAAAAAGAACATAGAAAGTGATAGAAAAAGAGAGTTATTGATTTTTGTGACTCCAAAAATAATAAAAGATAGTTTATCTGCTAGATAATCAAGGATAAACTATAATAAGCTTAAAAAAAGGGGCATAATGCCCCTTTTTTTATTGGTTTTTTTAATTAAGGCTTAATAGTTTTAAAAGCTGGATAAATATTTAAGAGAGTAATCATTTTGTCGTATTTAAGAATTGCTTTATCCTTTATAGTATAAAAAGTAATTGAAATAATTAAGTGTTATTGTGCAAGTAAAATCTTACATCAAGCTTTGTGCGTTTTTAAGTCATTATTCTTAACCGCGCGGAGTATACAAAAAAATTTTATAAAATAGCGTCCAATTGAGGTTTAAGGATGAGGAAACAAACAGAAAATATTTATTTGATTGGTTTAATGGGAGCAGGTAAAACAACTATTGGTCGACAGCTGGCAACTTCATTACGTTTGCCTTTTTATGACAGCGACAAAGCAATAGAAGAACAAACTGGGGTTGATATTCCAACGATATTTGAATATGAGGGTGAAGATGGGTTTAGAACCCGAGAGCTGAACATGATTCAAGAGTTAACCCAAATTGATGGAATAGTATTGGCAACAGGTGGAGGAGCTATTTTAAGAGAGGAAAACCGCAATGCATTGAAAGAAAATGGTTTTATTGTTTATTTGCAATGTTCTGTAGATAAAATATTGCAAAGAACCAAGAGAGATAATCAGCGGCCTTTACTTAATACGAGTGATCCAAGAGAGCGTATTGAGACATTGTTTGCAGAAAGGGAAGAGTATTATTTAGCGTGCGCAGACTATACAATAGAAACAAGTGTGATGCAGAGCAAAACGGTAGTGCAAAATATTTTGAATGAATATAACAAAACTCATTAGATTGATATGAAAGAGTTGCGGGTTGAGTTAAAAGAAAAAAGCTATCCAATTTATATTGGAACAGAATTGTTAATGCAGAAGGATCTGTTAGTAAATCACATCAAATCCAAGCAAGTTTTGATTGTAACAAATGTGACTGTAGCGCCTTACTATTTATCTTATTTACAAAAAAATTTAGAACAGTTTCAAGTAGAGACGATTGAGCTTCCTGATGGTGAGCAATATAAAACATTAGAATTTATTAATAAAATTTTTGATTGTTTACTGGAGAATAAATATAGTCGGAATGCGACATTAATTGCACTAGGTGGTGGTGTAGTAGGTGATATGGGCGGGTTTGCAGCAGCATGTTATCAAAGAGGTATTCCCTTTATACAAATCCCAACAACAGTGTTAGCTCAAGTTGACTCATCTGTTGGAGGGAAAACAGGCGTTAATCATTCTTTAGGGAAAAATATGATAGGTGCTTTTTATCAGCCGCAGTGTGTAATAGCTGATATGGATGTGCTAGATACACTTGATGATAGACAGTTGGTAGCCGGTCTTGCTGAAGTCATAAAATATGGTTTGATTCGAGATGTAGAATTTTTTAAATGGTTAGAAAAAAACATAGCACAGCTACTTGCTCGAGATAAGTCAGCACTTACTTATGTGATAGAACGGTCATGCAATAATAAAGCTGAGATTGTTGCAGAAGATGAATTTGAATCTGGTATTCGTGCAACATTAAATTTGGGTCATACATTTGGACATGCGATTGAAACAGGAATGGGCTATGGGACTTATCTTCATGGTGAGGCTGTCTCAATAGGAATTGGATATGCAGCGGATCTCTCCAAAAGAATGGGGTGGCTATCTAATGTGGATATGGAAAGAATTATTTCTTTATTAAAAACAACAGGATTACCTGTTAACCCCCCTAAAGAAATGAATGTTGCTCAGTTTATAGATTTAATGACTGTAGATAAAAAAAATGTGGATGGAGAAATAAGATTGATTTTACTTAAGTCAATTGGTGAAGCAACTTTACCAATTAGCGTTAATCAGTCGCTTCTTGAGCAGACACTGTATAATTATGCAGGATAAGTTAACATTTATTTATAGATCTCATAAAATTCATATGCCGAATGTACAAAGTACTGAGTCAGCTTTATTATCAATAGAAAGAGCTCAAAAATTAGACTTGCTCATTCATTTAATTACTAATCTTAGGCAATCGTTAGTCATTTCTGGGCCAAAAGGAATTGGGAAAACTACTTTATTAGAAGAATTAATAAAATGTGATAAAGATGAATTACCTGTTCTGAATATTCAGGGAGCATCAAATATAAGCTTTGAAAGTTTTCAAAATCAATTGCTTCAATTATTAATTGATCATATTGATTATCCTGGTGAAAATCAAAATATTTCTACGGTCTTTCCTTTACTTGAACAGCAAAATCTTAAAGTCGTTATTATTTTTGACGATGCAGGAAAACTTGTCCCTGGATTGATAAATACTCTTATTCAATATGCTAGTGAAAATAAATGCTTAAGGATTGTATTTTCTTTAACGCCGGATGAAATACGGATAAAAAATGATTCAGATTTTTCAGTAGAGAATTGCCACTTTATTGAAATTCCCCCTTTAACAAAAAAACAGTGTGGTCTTTTTTTAAAAAATTTATCTGCCCAACCTGGGACAACATTTTCATATAATCATGTTACTGACTCTTTGGTTGAATATGTTTATAGCGAAACGCATGGGATACCGGGTCAAATCATTTCTAAAATATCAAATGGTGTTAAGAGTACGCCTACAAATATTGAGAGCTATAAATGGATTGGATTTACATTGGTTGCTGCTGTAGTCCTGACTCTTGCTGGTTTTTTATTATTTGATAAACCTAATCAAGAAAAAAATGAAGAGAGAGAAAATTCATTTCAGATAGTTCAAGAAATGGAAAGCACTGAAAAAACAACTTCTTATATCAAGGATAATGAAAAGGAGAGCACTCAAATTAAGGATGATTTTGGTAATGTAGAAGAAAGTAAAGAAACAATTTCTCGATACAATGAACAGAAAGAGATACAAGTACCTGAAAACATTGAGAATGATAAGGTTGTTGTCACCAAAGAAATTATTCCAGAAGAGAGAACAGAGGATATAAATAAAGCCACTAACGTAGTTGATGGAATCAAGAAAAACTCCTTGGATAAAGAATTACCTTTTACAACTTCAGTTAACAAAAATGAGCACGAAATAAAGGTAATGGTTGATAAAAACAAAGTGATACAGATTGAAGAAACTGTTGTAAATCAGAGTGATAGGGAAAAAAATGCGAGCATTCAAAATGGAATTAGTGAAATCAATATTACTGAAAAAACTAGAAAAAATGTAATTCCTCTCAAGCAAGAAAGTAATCTAGAAAAAACAATTAAACACCCCATAAACAAGAGTGAAGTTGAAGCTTTTATAAAAAAAGAAAAGCTAAGAATAAATGAAACTGCTAACAAAGGTGATAGGCAGTGGATCTTAAAGCAACCTGAAAACTACTACACAATGCAACTCATCGTTTTATCTAGTCGGGGGGCTGTGAAGGGGTTCTTAACAAATTATCCACAACAATTAAATGATCTTAAAGTTTTTCAGAAAAGAAAGCAGGGTGGAAGTCAATTTGTAGTAATCTATGGTTCTTTTAAAGATGTAGCAACAGCATCTTTAAAAATGAAATCACTCCCCCCTAGATATAGAAAAGCATGGGTAAGAAGCTTTAGAGGGTTACATGAAATGGTAAAAAAATAATATAAATATGACATCTTTAAAAAATGATATTTTCATTAAAGCCTTGCTTAAGAAACCTGTTGACAGAACACCTGTTTGGATGATGAGACAGGCTGGACGTTACCTGCCTGAATATAGAGCAACTCGAGCAAAAGCAGGAAGTTTTTTAGATTTATGTACTAATCCAGAATTAGCATGTGAAGTTACACTACAACCGCTAGAACGGTTTGATTTTGATGCAGCAATTTTATTTTCAGATATTCTTACAATTCCTGATGCAATGGGGTTAGGGTTATATTTTAGTGAAGGCGAGGGGCCTAAGTTTCATAACCCTGTCAGAACAGAAAGTGATATTCATAAACTACCGATTCCTGACCCTAGTATCGATTTAAGGTATGTTGTTGATGCAGTTAGTTTGATTAGAAAAAACCTTCAAGGTAGGGTGCCTTTAATTGGTTTTTCTGGTAGCCCTTGGACACTGGCTACGTATATGGTAGAAGGTGGCAGTAGTAAAAGTTTTGAGAAGGTTAAAGGCCTGATGTATCAACAGCCTAAATTAATGCATCTTATGCTTGATAAAGTTGCTCAATCAGTTGCTTTATACTTGAATGCTCAAATAGAAGCAGGCGCACAAGCCGTTATGGTTTTTGATACATGGGGGGGAATGCTTTCTACTGAAGATTATAATGAATATTCATTACATTATGCTAAACAAGTTCGCTCTTTGCTCAAAACTAATATTAATGGAGAGGAAGTCCCTACTATTTTCTACACAAAAGGGGGAGGGCTATGGCTAGAAGAAATGATAGGAGCAGGATATAGCGCGTTAGGACTGGATTGGCAAACAGATATTGCCAAAGCAAGGGCTAGAGTGGGAGATAAAGTTGCATTACAAGGGAATATGGATCCTATTGCCTTGTATGGAAAGCCAGAGATGATAAGGGAGAAAGTTAAATCAATTTTACAAAAATATGGACAAGGCTCTGGTCATGTTTTTAATTTAGGGCATGGTATTTTACCTGATGTAAACCCCGAGCACGTTAAAGCGATGGTCGATGCTGTGCATGAATTTAGCCCTCAGTATCATGCTTTAAAGTAGACTTTTCTAAGTTAAAGTGAAAGGATAATAAAAATCCAGGTATGAAAAATATATCTGGGTTTTTTATTAAGAGAAAACTTAAGAAACTTCTGGTCAAGTTCTATTATTTTTAGCTTGCTAAAACTGCCAATATTTCCCACGAAGATAGGTGTAATAAAATGACTATTACGCCTATCTTCGTGGGAAATAGCGACAGTTTTTCTTCGCTAAAAGCTAATCGACTTAAGCAAGGACGCCTTAAATAATTAGAAGGCTGATTTTGCTCCATCTAGAGCACCTTTCGTTGCGCCTTGAGTAATAGAGCCACTTTTAGCACCTTCTACAGCACCCTTTGCTCCGCCTTTAGCACCATCTACAGCTGCTTTTTTTGCGGTATCTGAAATAGAGTTATTTTTTAGTTTGTCTGCAGCATCGCTAGCAGTACCCGCGTTATCAGCAGTTTCTTTTGCTTCATTGACAGTCTCGTTTGTCGAAGAGCCAATGCCTCCTAAATCTAAAGCCATGATATTTTGAGAGCTAAATAAAACAGTACTTATGATAATTATTTTTTTTAACATTTTTTATCCTTGAAATATATATGATGTGTTGGGGAAAGATTTATTATTGCGTAAAAAAATGATATTGAAATTTACACTTAAATAAGTTTCTCCATGATAGTTATCTTTAGTAACAAGTAGAGTATATGAAATAATAAATTTATATCATTAATGAGATATAAGTGACTTGTTTCTATTAAGACAACAGTAGTATATAAATTGTTTTTTAAAGGTAAGATGAATGCCTAAAGAAAACTAAATGATTTTTCTAGTCATTTATTTGCTAACATTAAGGTATTAATACCTATTAAATTCTCTTTAAGCGATATAAAGCAGAAATATCTTCATCTTCATACCCTTGATCAATTAACTTTTCGTAATCAACTAAAGTTTGCTCAGTTAAAGGGATCTTAGCGTTAGATTGTTGAGCCATTTTTATACAAATCTCTAAGTCCTTGTGATGTAACCCTACTTTGAAACCTGGCACAAAAGTTTCTTTTGTCATAGTAGCACCTCTGTTTTGTAAAAACCAGTTACCCGCAGCACCCCCTGAAATTACATCAATAACACTCTGCATGGATAAACCTTGAGCTTGACCAAATGCTAATGCCTCCGTAACAGCTTGGTTAATACCCGCAGCCATTATTTGATTAACTGCTTTAGTACCTTGGCCAGAGCCTGTTTTTCCCATATAAACAATGCGTGACCCGATTGCTTCTAAAACAGGAAGTGCTATGTCTAAGGTTTTCTTATCACCTCCTACCATGATAGCTAAGGTTCCATTTTTTGCTCCTTCAACGCCACCAGAAACTGGCGCATCAAGGAATGAAACTTGCTTTTTATAAAGAATTTTGGCAGATTCTTTAGCCGTTTCTATACTAATTGTTGATAAATCAATAACAATGGAATCTTGCTTTATCGTTTCTGAAATAGTATTTACAATATGCAAAACATCTTTATCTGCTGACACACAAAGTAGAATGACATCTACCTGCTGAGCAAGTTCTTGGGGAGTAAGGCTTGGTGTTATGTTTAATTCTTTGCCTAAAGCAATAGATTTGCTGAGAGTTCTATTGTAAATAGCGGTGAGTAACCCCTTGTTGGCAATACTTCTAGCCATTCCAAGACCCATTGCCCCTAAGCCAATTATGCCTACTTTCATGAGTGTATCCGTTATATTTTAAAAAGAGGTTCTAGAGCATCATTTGTTTTTTTAGCTATTTTTTCTCGTGCAATGTGTTCTGAAAATGTTTTTAATAGACTGTTACTGTTCCAATGTAAATTTTTTTGTGTGTATAAATTTTGATTTATAATAAGAATTTCATCTCTTAAGCGAGCTTCGCAGTGTGGTGCTATTGAGGATAAGCTAGATTTATTAAATTTAATTCGCCCCCAGGCTATCAATGCATCTTTAGCATTTGCTTGATTATTTTCTTTACATGCTCGTTTTACTGATTTTATGGCCTCTTTTAGTTTTATTTCTTGTGGGGTAGCCGGTAATATTTCTTTTTCAATCGTAAATTTTTTGAAGAAATAATATAAGGTTGCTAACCAGCCACAAGCCAAGAAAAAAGAAAACCATTTCCAAAAACTACTTTCCACTGTTTTAATTATGGGTTCAGATTGACCTGGCATAACTTGTGTAGATGCTGATGATGAGGGGCTGTGAATAGCTGATTGTTCTGAAGCAGTAGCAGTAATGGTTGTCTCTTGGATTCTTGCAACTTCCATTTTTTTTGTCTCAGTGTTAAACCAAGGTATTTCTATAGCAGGCAAGGTATAAGTGCCTGGTTTAGATGGGATATAAGCGATTTTTTCTTCTCTAAAAGCGATTAAACCCTTTGCATTTTTTTGATCCTTCAAAATAGGTTGATCTGGATAAGTTTTTAAGTCAGATAATTTCTGATCCGTATGCAATTCAGGTAACTGATTTTTAGTTGCCTCTTTTGCAAGTACAGATAATGTCCTAGTTAATGGTTCACCTGTTTTCATTTTGGAAGGATCGCCTGACCACTTTTCTTCTATATAGACATGTTCAGAAGGAAGCCAATATTTATTACTAAAGTCTTTAGGTGCTGGTTGTACTTCTAGTGTGATTTCTTTTGAGCTAATTTGAATGTTTTTTGTACGAGGTCTATTAAAAAAACCATTAAAACGTTGCTGTGTGTCTATGATGACATCTGTAGATAAGGTAATAGGTTTTATTGTCTGAGAACCACTTTTTTGGGGAAAAATAGCATATTTTAACTCGGTTACTTTAAAGGGAGCCCCATTACGTTCGGTAGTGTAAGATTTTTCTTGATCTAGCTGTTCAATAATAGCACCTGTTAACTCTAAGCCATTTAAACTTGCTTGAGTGGTTTGTACCTTTTGAAAGAAGCGTAAAGTGTAAATAACTTGGGCTTGGACATAAGGTTTTTTATTCGATATTTCAACTTCTAAAAATAAGTCTTGATTATCATTGCCGCTGAAAGAGGTGTTTTTATTAACTAATAGAGTCATTGGTTGACTAGTATCAGTACCGAAAGAAATAGGGGGGATAGGCAAGTAGCCTGGCTGTTTAGCGGTTACATCTAAAACCCATTGTATTGTCTTACTATGTTGCCCATTGATCATCGAAGAGTATTTTTTTTGACTTTGACGTAATATTTTGAAATCTTTTTCAAGTAGGCTGAAGTTAGGTTCACCATTCGGTGATTGCGATGCTGTAAACGTTATTTGAAATGACTCATTAATATTGACAGGGTTTCGGTCTATGGTAGCTTTTATTTCTACAGCTAAAGCTATTTGGCAAGAGATAAGAAGTAAAATAGAACTTAGAATTTGGATAATAGCTTTTTTATAATTCATTTTAAAATTTCTACCAAGCTTGACTGTTATTGTTTTTTTGGCCTCGTTGACCATATTGATATTTAAATTTTCGTTTTAATAACCCCGCTGGATCATCAGGTATACGTTTAAGCCATTGTTCATTAGCTTGCTTAGATTCGTTATATTCTGAAGATTCTTCAGGTTGCGGAGATGCATCTTCTTTGGCTTTTTGGTTCTTATCCTGAGGCTTTTGTTGATTCTCTTTGCTATTTTCTGACTTGTTAGTATCAGACTTTTCTTCTGATTGTTGCTCTGGTTCTTCTGGGTCTGAATTTTGTTCTGAGTTATTTTCTGAGTTATTTTCTGATTGATTCTGTTCAGATTTGTTTTTTTCGTCAGATTGATTAGACTTATTATCTCCCTGCTCTTTTTTGTCTTTATCATTTTGTTGAGAATCCTCTTTATCCTCGGAGTTTTGGTTCTCATCCTCTTGTTGCTGCTTTTGTTGTTTCTCTAGTTCTTTTTCGACGAGTTCTTTATTATATTTTGCATCATCATTAGTTGGGTTTTTTAGTAAGGATTCTTTATAAGCTTTTATGGCCTCAGGTAGTTTTCCAGATAGAGCCAATGTATTGCCTAAGTTGTATAGCCCTGTAGCAGATTGATCATTTTGTAAGGTATCAATAGCTTGTTGGTATTGACCTGCTTTATAGTGGGCAGCTGCTTTCCATTGTGGGTTTTGAAATTTATCTGCTGCTTTCTGATATTCTTTTTTAGTAAAAGCCTGTTCTGCTTGCTGGTCTTGTGTTTTCCATAAATTATTCCATTCTTGCGCGTAGCTGGTTTTAGGAAAAGGAAGCAAACAAAGTAAGGCTAAAGAAAGTAAACCTTTTCTAAACTGTAATGCAACGAGAGGTAAAACCAATAATAATAACCAAGGGCCTTTTTCATTCCATTGGTCGAGCAGTAAGTCGTTAACAGCACTTCCTTTATTGTTAGACGGTGACTGTATTTGGTCTAATATGACATCAATATCACTATTATTTTTGCTGATAGTTTTATAAAGACCATGGCCTATGTGAGCTAATTGAGATAACTCTTTACTGTTAAGTTTAGGGACTACAATATTTCCTTTAGAATCTTTTAAAAACCCTCCTCCTTCGGTTTTAATGGGGGCTCCATCAGCTGTTCCAACACCAATAATAGATATATGATAACTATCCGCTAAGGATTCAAATTTGGATTTAGATTTATTGAAATCTATGTCATCGGTAAATAGCAAAATTTCACCAGATTGTAAACCTGCATTTTTTAATAATTGGCTTGCAATAGATAAAGCTAACGATGTGTTGGTACCTTGAACAGGCATGATTTTAGTTGTTAACGCTGACAGTTGACTGTCTATTGTTTCAGTATCAGTTGTTAATGGGGTAACTGTAAAGGCATCGCCCGCATAAACTAATAAGGCGGTTTGCCCATCTTTTCTTCGTTTTAAAATATCAGCAATCTTATAACGAGCCATGCTTAGGCGGCTTGGTTTTATATCATCCGCATCCATAGAGCGAGATAAGTCTAAGGCAATCACAAGAGCGGCATCATTTCTAAAAACTGGAGTGGGTAGTCTTTCCCATGTGGGACCTGCTAGTGCGATTACTATGAGTAAGCTAGATAAACCACCGGTATATAATGCCCAGCGATTTTTTTGAGCTGGTTTTTCTTGCAAAATAAAAGGTAATAATTCAGCATCACATATATTTGACCAGTTACCTCTATTAAGTTTGTTTTTCAATAAAAAAATAAGGACACCGATTGTTGGTAGTAAAGCTAACAGCCAATAAGGTCTAATAAAATGAAATTCTGCTAGATTCATAACCACCTCAAACGGCTGATACTAATAAGTCCTGAAAGTAACAATGCTATGGCTAAAGGCCAATAATATAGTTCGGTTTTAGGTCTAAAAAATTGTTTATCTTTTTCTATGGGTTCTAAATCATCTAACAGATTATAGATTTGATTCAGTTCGTCAGTGTCTCTAGCCCTGAAGTATCGACCTCCCGTTTTTTCTGCAATAGCTTTTAGTGTTGTTTCATCTAAATCCCGGGAGGGGTTGACTTTCCTATTACCAAAAAAACTACGCACGATCATTTCATCCGCACCAATACCAATGGTATAAATTTTTAAATCATATTCTGCCGCAAGCTCTGCTGCCTTTAACGGTGTAACTTCACCCGCTGTATTCGCCCCATCTGTTAATAAGACCAATACTTTGCTTTCAGAAGATTGTTTTTTTAAGCGTTTAACCGCAAGGCCTATTGCATCACCAATCGCCGTATTTTTACCTGCAAGGCCAAGGGCAGATTCATTGAGTAGAGTCATGACAGTTGCTCTGTCAAACGTTAGAGGCGTTTGTAAATAGGCTTGAGTACCAAAGAGAATCAGTCCTAATCGATCTCCTGCTCGTCTACTAATAAATTCTCCTGCTACTTTTTTGGTTGCGGTCAGACGATTAACTCGTCTTTTGTTTACAATAAAGTCTTGTTCATCCATGCTGCCAGATAAATCTATAGCAAGCATGAGGTCACGACCACTAATTGCTTGCTCAATAGGCTCTCCCATCCATTGGGGTCTCGAGCTTGCGATAATCAATAATATCCAGGCAATTATGGCTAGTATCAAAGGCCATTGTTTGTTTGAAATGACAGATTTGGTTTTGGCAGAAGTAAAATCTTCAAAAAAAGGAGTTTTTAAAGCAGCTTGATCTTCAGGTAATTCCGGTGGTACTGCCCAACGAACAAGAAGTGGAAGAGGGAGAGCTAATAGTGCCCATAGCCATTCAAAGTGGATCATTTTTTATTTTTTTGGGCTTTAAGCCAGTTTTCACAAAGTGTGATAATTTGAGAAATGTCGAAATCGTTATCGGGCACTTTTTTATAGTGAGTCGTAGCTAAATAACGCCCAACTCCCTCTGTAAAGGGGGTTTCTTTTACAGTACTATTCAAATATTCAAGCCAGGCTTGACCTGTAAGGCTAGCACATTCATTTCTGGAAGAAATGCTGATAGCAACACGACGAAGTAATGCCGATAGGTTGGCTAGTTTTTCAATATCTGTTGAAGTGTTGTTTTCTTTAATGTCTAGTAATTGTTTATTCGCAGTTTTTATAGCCGTTTTACGTGTTAGATATTTATATAGCCAAACTATTAGTGTACACAATAAAAGTATGAATATAGGTGCTAACCACCAACCAATGGCTGGCGGCCACCAACCAACTAATTCAGGTAAATGAATATCTTTTAAGTCGAGTGCTTTAGGTTCCATTATCGTAAAACCTTTACTGGGTCGTCAGTTGTACTGCATTGAAAGAAAACAATGCCCATTTTTTTAGATATTTTTTGTAAACTTTTTAAACGGGTTTGAAATAGTTTCTGGTAACTATGAATGAATTGATTGTCGCTAGTATCAACAACAACTGAACGGTCTTCATTGTTTGTAAAACGATAACGTCCTTTTTTTGGGAGCTGGCTTTCTAATGCGTCATAAACCTGAATTAAGACGACATCACAATGACGAGCTAATTTAACTAAGTGGTTTTCTGATTTATGGTTTAAACCACGAAAATCACTGATAATATAAACAAGGCTGCCAGGGCGTGTATGCTGGTTTAAACGAGCTAAAGCTTGTTCCAGGTTCATCTCTGTTTGTGGAATAGAATCGGTTTTTATAATGGTGTTTAAAAAATGTAAAACAGCATGCTTGCCATTTTGTGGCTTTATTTCCTGACAAAATAGATCTGTATATATTTGACCACCAATACGGTCACCGTGTTCTTGTGCTGTCCACGCAAGTAAAGCTGCAATCTTTGCTGCTTGTACCGATTTAAAAACGCCGCGTGTCGCAAAATGCATCGCTGGGCGATCATCGACAGAAATAAAGACTGGACGTTCTCGTTCTTCTCGATAAATTTTGGTATGTGTTTTTCCTGTCCGAGCTGTTACTCGCCAGTCTATGCTACGAATGTCATCACCTGGTTGATATAACCTAGATTCATCAAATTCCATTCCTCTTCCTTTAGACGGAGAAACGTATCCGCCATTTTGTCTTGAACGGATAGATGATTTCTTAAGCTTTAGCTGAGATGCAGGTTTAGCTAGGTTGATTAACGTTCTTAATTGAACTGAAATCAAGTCATTATTGAGTGTGTTTTTTGCGTTCATTTGCTCATTTAAGGAATAGCAATTCTGCAAAGTAATTCTTTGATGACAACGTCGGTTGTAATACCTTCTGCTTCTGCTTCATAGGTTAAAATAAGTCGGTGTCGCAGTATATCAAATGCCATCGACTGAATATCTTCAGGGTCAACAAAATCTCGTCGATTTAGCCATGCTTTAGCTCTTGAGCATCTATCTAAAGCAATACTTGCCCTAGGGCTTGCACCAAATTGCACAAGTTTAGCTAAGTCTTCGCCATAAGCTGCAGGGTTGCGAGTTGCTAAAATAATTTGTAATAAATAGTCTTCTAAACTATCAATCATATGAATATTTAATATTTCATCTCGGGCATTTAAGATAGATTGTTCGCTAATAGGTTGGAAATTATTTTCATTTTCCTTAAAATCACCCTGAGCCTCTTTGCGAGCTAAGTGAAGAATGTCTTTTTCGTGCTTTGCATTAGGATAATCTATTTTTATGTGTAATAAAAAACGGTCAAGTTGTGCTTCTGGTAAAGGATATGTGCCCTCTTGTTCAATCGGGTTTTGAGTGGCCATTACCATAAATAATTTAGGGAGTGGGTAGGTTGTGCTGCCTACCGTAATTTGTCTTTCTGCCATTGCCTCTAGTAAGGCAGCTTGTACTTTTGCTGGAGAACGATTTATTTCATCAGCTAAAACAAGATTATGAAATAAAGGTCCCTTTTGAAATTCAAATGTACCTTGTTGTGGTCGATAAATTTCAGTTCCTGTTAAATCAGCTGGGAGTAAATCAGGGGTAAATTGAACTCGATGAAAATCAGCAGCTATGCCTTTACTTAAAACATTAATGGCACGTGTTTTAGCAAGCCCAGGTGCTCCTTCTACTAAAATGTGTCCATCTGCTAATAAAGCAATTAACATTCTTTCTACTAGTGTGTCTTGACCAATTATTTGTTGGTTTATATAAGTTTTTAGTTGTTGAAACGAATTTTGAGAGTTACTTGGGCTTATCTCTGTCATGATTAGGTGAGGTATCCTTTCTATTATATGATCTTATTTTCTTTAAGAATTAAGTCTGACGAATAATATTGTATAAAAGTTCACTAGTCTATTCAATTAATAACTAAAATTGTAAGTTTCAAAATGTCTGAATATAAAACTGCACCGGTATCAAGTCAATCTTTACCCTCTGGTATTCCCTTTATTGTGGCTAATGAAGCGGCTGAACGATTTAGTTATTATGGAATGAGAGCTATTTTAGTTGTCTATATGACTCAGTATTTAATGAACTCATCGGGTGAATTAGATGTAATGAGTGAAAATGAGGCACAAGGATATTTTCATCTATTTGTATCTGCTGTTTATTTTATGCCAATTTTAGGTGCATTACTGGCTGATGGATTGATTGGAAAATATCGAACAATTTTGTTTTTATCCTTATTTTATTGTTTTGGGCATTTCGCTTTAGCCTTGGATGATACACGAATGGGGTTATTAATAGGTCAAGGACTTATTGCGCTTGGTGCAGGAGGGATTAAGCCCTGTGTTTCATCGCACTTGGGTGATCAATTTGGGCAATCGAATCATCATTTGTTGAGTAAAGTGTTTGGTTGGTTTTACATTGCTATTAATTTAGGGGCCTTTATAGCAATGCTAATTATTCCGTGGTTATTAAATACGTATGGAGCAGAGGTGGCTTTTGCCATTCCAGGTATTTTGATGTTGATTGCAACAGTTGCATTTTGGAGTGGACGTTATCGATTTGTACACATTCCTCCCGCTGAAAATGGTTTTATGAAAGAAATTTTAAGTCCCTTTGGTGTCAAAGTAGTACTTAAATTGGGTCAAATTTATATTTTTATCGCCGTTTTTTGGGCTTTATTTGAACAAATAGGGGCGTCATGGGTAATACAAGCACAAAAAATGGATCGAGTCATATGGGGTTTTGAAGTTTTACCATCACAAATTCAGGCTGCAAACCCTTTGCTGATTATGATTTTGGTTCCAATTTTCACTTATTTTATTTATCCTACTTTGAATAAAATAACGGAATTAACCGCATTAAAAAAAATAACGATAGGCTTGTTTTTAACGGCAATAGCTTTTTCAATACCTGCTTTGATACAAATGCAATTAGACCAAGGGATTATTCCGCATATTAGTTGGCAGTTATTGGCTTACCTATTGTTAACTGCTGCAGAAGTAATGGTGTCGATTACGTGTTTAGAATTTTCTTATACTCAAGCACCTAAAAGTATGAAATCTTTTGTAATGGCATTGTTTTTTATGTCTGTGGCTTTAGGTAATTTATTTACGAGTGCTGTTAATTTTTTTATTCTTAACGATAATGGAAGTAGTAAGTTATCTGGTTCAGAATATTTTTGGTTTTTTACGGTGTTAATGCTGGTTACTGCTATATTATTTATAATTGCGAGTCGTAATTATCAAGAAAAAACTTATTTACATGAAGAGCAAGTGGAATAATATCACTGGCTATTAAGTATCAGGGGTAAAATGAAATTAATACAATCAGTTATAGTTATCATTGGGGGGCTGTTTTTTTCTGGCAGTATTTTTGCTGGGGTCTATAAATGTTCAGACGGGCAAGGGAATACTTCATACCAGGCTAGACCTTGTGCAGAAGAAAAAAAGGCCATTGAAATAAATGTAAAAACAGGTGGGGCAATAGATTTATCCTTAAAAGAAAAGGAAGATAAAAAGGAAAAGGAGTTGGATGCAGAGCAAAAAAAACAGCTGGAAGCTAATAACCAAAAATCAATTGAATTAGAAGAAAAGCGAAAAAAAGATACGGCAGAACAAAGTGCTTTAAATCAGCAATTAATTAAAGATAACCCTATTCAGTATTCAGCGTTTGCCATTCCCCCTTATCGAAGTGATAGAATGCCACCTATCGTCAAGTTGTATCAATCTAGATTGCCAGAAATTGAAAAGTTTAGGCGTTATGCAGCAAAAAAAGCATTAGCAACAGGGGAATGCCTGCGTGTTGAATCAGATGAATTAAGTGGAAAAAGTTCACCTGAACAATTGGTTTTCTCTGTAGACTGTAGCAGTGCTCAAACATTTTATTTTAATGAAAAAGAACTGACAGAATAGTGGAATCAAAAACAATTTTTATAACAGGCTGTTCATCCGGTATTGGGTATGTTGCAGCTGTTAAATTAAAAAAGCGTGGATACAGAGTTATTTGTTCAGCAAGAAAAGAGGCTGATGTGTTACGTCTGCAAACAGAAGGATTTGAATCTATACAGCTAGACTTGGCAGATTCAATAAGCATCCATAATGCAGTAAAAAAATTGATAGAACTTACCCATGGAAAAATAGATGCACTCTTCAATAATGGGGCATTTGGACAACCTGGTGCAGTTGAAGACCTAACTCGGGATGTATTAAGAAGTCAATTTGAAACTAACTTTTTTGGGACACATGAATTAACTAATTTAGTACTCCCTATTATGCGTAAACAAGGCTACGGGCGTATTGTTTATAACAGTTCTATTTTAGGGTTTGTCGCTATGAAATATAGAGGAGCTTATAACGCAAGTAAATTTGCTTTAGAAGGTTTAGTCGATACGCTAAGAATAGAACTTTATGATACTCATATTAAGTTAAGCATTATAGAGCCTGGACCTATTACAAGTCATTTTAGAAAGAATGCTTTCGCTTTATATAAGAAGAATATTGACCCGTCTATCAGCTTTCATAAAACGACTTATCAATCGATGGAAGAGCGTTTGCAGAAAGAAGGGCCTGCGGCACCTTTTACCTTACCTGCTGAGGCTGTGGTAGAAAAACTAATACACGCAATAGAGTCTAAACAGCCTAAAATACGCTATTATGTTACTTTTCCAACCTATTTATTTGGTTTTTTGAAACGTATTTTACCTATGGTGTGGATGGATTTTTTGCTAAGAAAGGTTCAGTAGTGTGGATGAAATCGCCATTGGGTGTCCTTATTGTGGAGAGACGATTGACATTTTAGTTGATAGTTCTGCAGGAGATCATGAGTATTATGAAGATTGTTCAGTTTGTTGTTCGCCTATTTTATTTGAAGTGATAGTTGATATATTGAGTGGTATGAACGTTATTGCTAAAAGAGATGATGAATAGATTACTAATCACTTTACTGAATATAATATGAGTTTTTTATATTTGATTAAACGTCATTCTCGCGAAACTAAATTCATGCAATAGTCACATAAACTGTGCTAGAATCACATGCAGCATGTAATTATAATTAAAAGTAATTGCATGCTCATTAAAACAACTACAATGAGGTTTACATTACATGAAATTATTAAAAAGCGCTATCGTGGCTCTATCATTGGCTCTTTCTTTAGGAACTTTTTCAACTACTGCTGTTGCTTGTGAAGATGGAAGGACTTGTTTTGGACCTGAGCAAGCAATTGATTTAGTTTTAGGGAGAATTGCTGAAGCAATGAAAGCAATCGATGATGGTGAGGACAGCGCAAAAATTCAAAAGCTTATCAAGCATGCAAGTGCTGCGAAAAAAGAAATTAATGCAAGTGATATTGTATCTAGATTTGCTGCTAAAGCTAACAAAAACTTGAAAAAAGCTAGAAAAGCAGCTAAAAGTGGCGATATGGTTGAAGCTACTGGTCATTTAGAAGCTGGTGAAAAAGCTTTTGAAGCATTGAAAGGCCGTTTGTAAGCAATAAAGAGTCGTTTTACAAAAGCAGGGTGACTCTTTTCACCCTGTTTTTCAATAATGAGATTTTAAATTTAACGACATCCAAAAAATATTTATATGAATTAGTATATAAATATTACCTCTATTAATAACTTCTTCTAGTTAATTATCATTATTAAGGTTTATTTCCCCAAAGTAATCATTAAGGTCTATTTTTATCGGCATAAAATAGATGTTGAACCCCATATCTTTAGCCATTGATATTACTTTATTTGAAAAATTTATATTCCATTCATAAGTAGCCGAAAAGATTTTTGGAAATTTAACCTGATTTTTTACTTCCCAATAATTCATCGAAGATAAAGTTGTAATTGGGCTAAGGCCTATGAATGTTTCTATACCTTGTAAATGTTCAGCATATATTTCAATTAATCGAATGTCGTAAAAAGGTTGCGAAAAAAAGCTTGATGCACCTGCATCAATTTTTCTATGTACATAATTGCATTCTTCTTGAATACCATTTCTATGCGGGTCAAAACCTGCGTGAATAGTTATATCAGGAAAACGTTGTTTAACGACTCTTATTAAATCAAGAACACTAGTATTATGAAATTTCTTTTTGATACCTTCTGGAGGATCACCTGAAATGAGTAATACATGATCTAATTCATTTTCTTCAATAATTTGAAAAATTTCACCAGACTCTAAAGAAAAGTCATTTGCTCTAAAGTGAGGAACAAATTGATGGTGGTTGCGATTAATTTTTTTACCTGTTTCCCAGCTTCTAATGTCAAACCGTTGAATATCAGGAACATTAATCATACTGATTGATTTACCAAGAGTTGACACGAAGTTATATTGATCATCAAATGCTTGATGGTTTCTTGGAACTATTTCAAAAGAAAATTTCATCTATTTGAGTGTAATTGGTTGTTTTAGGATATGAAGGAATGTGAAAAATAATAATATCTTTTTGTAATTATTTACTTTTTTTGTTAAGTAAGTGTAATTTAAGATATTTGTAATATGTTACTTCAGCATTAGATATTGCAAGCATAAGTCCCTGTTCGCCATCAAGAAAGGATGCTTTAATAAAAAAGGTGCGAAAAAATGTCCAGATTGCACGTAAAATAGCTTGTAATAAGGACGAGTTTTTCCCTTTTTCATAAAGCATTTTAGCGCCAAGTGAAGAATAAGTATTAGTTTTGGATAAGACCTCTTCTAAAGAGGTGTATGATTCGTGAAGAATTGGATTGTTGAGTTGACGAATAGATCCATTAACAATAACTCTTTCATGGACTATCGAATTGGAAAACTTGCCTTCATTTTTTTTGAATAAGCGTAGTACATAGTCAGGCCACCAACCGCCATGTTTAATCTGTTTTCCACAATAGCTTGATAGCCTAGGTATTTCAAACCCATTAGTATTATCTTGTTGATTTTTTATTGCCAGTTGAATTTCAGATCGTAATTCTTTTGTGATTTGTTCATCCGCATCGATAGATAAAACCCATTCTCCAGTAGTTTTTTCTAATGCACGTTGCTTCTGAGGTCCAAAACCGGGCCAATCAGTTTCATATACAAGAGGAGTATATTTTTTACAGATTTCAACAGTATTGTCTGTACTCCCTGAGTCAAAGATAATAATCTCATCAACCCAAGAAACAGATAATAAACAGCACTCAATATGTTCTGATTCGTTTTTAGTTACAATAATAACACTAAGCATTGGTTTCTTTATTACTGCCAAGAAAATTCATTATTAATACGTAAGCCATGTAGAGTCATGTCATAAATTTCTAACTCATATTCACTCCATTCCTTTTGTTGGTTTTTTTTTCTGATTTTTTTTAATTTTCTTTCTAACCAGCTTTGCTTAAGTAAGCGATAATTGTAACGATAAGCTAAGCCATCTTTTTCTTTCAACCCTCGTTCTTGCTTCATCGCTGATTGTGTGACTGAACCATAGTGATGTAACCAAGACGCTCCGGTCATACCCGTAGCGATACCCGCTTTATCGGCTTCATGAAAAAAAAGTGTGTCTTCATACCCTAATAATTTAGGGGTTGGTTGAAAATAACCTATATCCATCCAAACAGACTGGTGAACAGCAAGGCAGACTGCATGCCTGTCTCCCGTTCGAAGGCAGCCTTTCATTTTTTTAGAAGCATCGCTAGAAAAGGTGTTAAAGTCATAATCAAGGGAGCCTTCTATAAGAGCAGGGGAAATAATCTTTAGATTATTTTTTTCAGCTGTATAAATTAGATTTTCTATCCATTCAGGGGAAACTAAAACATCATTGTTCATAATAATAGTCCATTCTGCTTGTAAAGTTAAAGCCCCTTGGTTCCAAGCAACACCACATCCTAAATTAGATTGATTAAAAATAAGCCCGCCTAGAGGAATAGATTGAAGATAATTTCGGGTATCATCAGTAGAACCGTTATCAATAACAACTAGCCGACTCAGGTCATTACCTTGTTGAATCATGCTATCAATACATTGGCGCGTGTATTCTACTTGGTTGTAACAGGCAAAGGTGATGGCATATTTTGATGAATTCATTTTTTTATCTTTTTATATAATAGTGCCTATTGTAAGTGAAAAGAATTGCTAAGGTAAAGATGGCTGCTTATTAACATAGGTAAGGTGATAAGTTTGAGTGTTCATTATAGTTTTTCTGATACAAGTTATTTAAATAATTAAGATAAGAGATCAGTTTTTAAAGTGGGTTGTATTATTTGTTAAAACTATTTTTAGCCATTCTGTTTATTTAGTGGTTTTTTTAATTAAATTTTGCGTGATTACTGACATGTAAATCTTAATATTTGATTGAATTTTAAGGCTAAAATTTTATTTTTTCTGAGTGGAGGTTGTTTTTTTTAATGCAAATAAGGAATTTATGATTCATTCTTTTCAGCTCTCAGCTCCCAAAAAAAATGACTGAACCTGCTAGGGTTTATGATTTTTTTTTGCCATTTATATAATGATTTAGAGGTTGTTTTATCTGCAGTTTCTGCCATTTTGGGAATTATTAGCTCGGCACGTAATTTAGTGAATTTACCTGTAAAGCCATAAATATTTGCCCCCGGGAGTTCCCCACAAAAATATTCATGAGTAAGGTTGGTTATGATATTCACATGTGTTGGATCTTGAAAAACTGAGGGATGAGGATATACAGGTGTTACCGCATAAAAAAAACCATTGGGTTTAAGAACTCTCCATATTTCATTCATTAAAGAAATAAATGGAAGTATGATGTTTGATGTATCGGGGGACAATAATTGTCTAGGGATATGTTCAATAAAGTCAAAAGCAGAAACGCAGTCAAAATAATTATCAGGAAAAGGAATAGGGGCTAAAGCTAAATTAACCTGTTTATAAATTACGCCTTCTATCTCTTGTTCTCCAAGGTCAGCGCCATATAATTCTTCGTAGCCATAAGGGTTTCGAGGGCAATCGTTGCAGCCTAAGTCTAATGATTTTCTGATCATAATTATCGTTTCATCCGAGTAAGTATTTTGTTATTAGGTAAAAAATAGTTGCCATTAAAGCATAAAGTTTTAAGCTGCGCATTTTATAGATAATTAATGGAATTGATAGTTCATGTTATGGCTTTACAGTGTTATGTATTAATTGAGGTTATTTTGGTGCCCATTTGCTATTTGAGCTGTTAAACCAGCAATAACTAACCCATAAAAGCTAGATAAATATTTTAGATTAAACACTTCTATACTTATACTACATATGGCTAAGCAAATAATGTAGGCAAGGCCAAGTTGTGAAGCAGTCGCAATGTTTGTATTGGTATGTCTTGCATTTTTAGCAAATAGCATAAAAGGAGTAAAAAATAAAAAAAACACTGAAATAGTGCCCGCAATTCCAGAGCGTAGTGAGTTTGCCAAGAGTTCATTATGAGCGCCGCAACATGCAAGTGTTCCTTTGGCATCATCCGATATGGTTGAGCTAATCCATGGTTGATTTACAAAAGTAGCAACCCCTTGGTTTCCATAACCAAAAAGAGGGTTGTGAATAAAAAGTTGCCAAGATATTTTCCAGATTGAAAGTCTAAGTCCTGTTGGTGAATCGACATCAGAGTTATTAATCCAGTTAGCAAGTTCGTAAAAGCCACTTGATAGCCTGTCACCTGGATAAGTAAAAAAACCAGAGGATGAGAGAAGGAAAAAGATAACGATAAGTAAGAAAAACCACGGTAGAAAAGGGCGTATTTTTCGGTAATTAAATAACAACCATACAAATAGAATAAATGGGATTGCAAGCCAGCTACCACGTGTTCCAGAGCCTATAACTAAGGCAAGACCAATAAGAAGGCCTGATGCTTGGTATAGCAATGAAAGTTTTGATGTTTTTGAGTGTAAAGTTAAGTGAAACAAACAAAAGCTAGTTAGAACTGTTGTATAAACTCCGAAGGCATTGGGTCTGACAAAGGTGGTGGCATATCGACCAAGCTCATTGTTTACTATTTCTGGATGTAAAAAAACAGAAAGTGCTATGCTCCATAATGCTATAGGCGATGTTAGGGCTAATAAATGGGCAAAATCAATTTTTTTATAAATTAATAAAAATAAAATGGGGATAGAAAATAACATTCTGGATGGGCCGTCATAAGCTCTCATAAGCCAGTCTTGTCTTCCCAGTTGACTTAGACATATTGCAACTATAGGAAGAGATAAAGTGATGATGATAGGGAAAATACCTGTAAATTTATTTTCCAGAAAGATGTAATGCGTGTGTTTTTTTATGTAAAAAAGTGAAGGGGTTAATAGTAAAAACAAGCATGTATTAGTGACTCCTTTTATTGATAAAAAACCTACAATACTCGCGAACAATATGATTGTTAAATACGAATCTAACCATCGATTCCCTGGTCGACCAAAGAGATTTAATTGTCTTAGTGTCATTTTTCTTTATTGTGGCTATTTAAGTAAAAGTTAGGATTGAGTGAGTAAGATTATACTTTTTCAGACATATCGTAATGAGACGCTTTAAAAAGAATATATTATATAAATTCAACATTAAAATAGTTGAAAAATGATTTGGATGAGATAAAAAACATAAATAATGGCAACGTTATCGTCGGAGACTATTCTTCTAGCTCTTTTAAGTCCATAATTAGTTATTTTTAAATTAAAATCAAAACTCATAAATGCCCTGGGTGAGTAGGGCAATCGGGCTTAAATTCCACC
>JAGLDH010000068.1 GCA_023145835.1 Methylococcales bacterium | reverse complement strand
GATTTCAACTTCGCACAAAAGCCGCTACGTTAAAACCTACCTCACTGACTTGACGGCTATTCGGGAAAAAATTTTAGCTTCCCTCGCGTGCTATTTTAACTTGGCTTCAGCTTGCTCCCTGTCGCCTACCGCGGACTAAAAATCATCACTTCGCTGTCGCTCCGTTTCCATGATTTTCAGCGCTTATCGTGTTTATCTGTCTCAATATGGTGTTCATAAGCACCCCAGTCATCCGTGTAGTAACGTTTGATTTTTAAAGGACCAAGCAATGCCTTTAACGCCTTAAAAACAACATTCTTACGTTTGCCAAAGACATAGGCAAGAATCGTATTTGTTGAATGTTCAACCGCATACCAAATCCAACGCTGGTTGGACTTATTTCCTACAAATGACCATTGTTCATCTATCTCAGCTTCTTCACAGACCAAGTCAACTCTTGTTTCTGCCGTTGGTATTTGAAAGTTAGGGTTTACTTGAGCAAGACAGCTTTCCTTTTTTTTTAACGTATTAATGACGGTGTTTTTATTGATTTTAAGAACACGAGCGGTATCGCGAATTCCACTGCCATTAATCGCCATTTCGACTATTTTTTCCGTTATGCCTAGTTCACAGGCTTTATAGCAATAATCAAGCATGAAGGTTTGTGTTTCACAATCGATACTTTGACATAAATAACGCTGTGTACCCTTTGCATTTGTCCCTGATTTAATGATGTTGTTACTGTCACAACAAGGACAGTGAATTTCGTGATAACATGGCATAAAATCAAATTATACAAAAAACTACAGATTCAACCCATTACCATAAGTCAATTGCACCTAACCGGCTGAAAAGGCAGTTTACTGTATCAGAGCCTAACCGTTATTATGTCGGTGATATCACCTATATTTATACGCAGGAAGGCTGGTTATATTTAGCCGTTGTGATTGATTTATTCTCTAGAAAAGTGGTGGGCTGGTCAATGGGTAATCGAATGAAAGCCCCGTTAGTAAACGATGCTCTATTAATGGCCATCTTGAAACGCAAGCCCATTAAGGGACTGGCTTGGCATACTGATCGAGGAAGTCAGTATGCCTCCGATAGTCACAGAGCAATTTTGAAGGAACATCATGTTATTCAATCAATGAGCCGTAAAGGAAACTGCTAGGATAATGCGGTCTCTGAAAGCTTCTTTCATACCTTGAAAACTGAATTGATACACCATGAACAGTTTAAATCTCGAAATGATGCCAAGCTGGTAATCTTTGAATATATTGAGGTGTTTTATAATCGTGAGAGAAACCATTCTGCTAATGACTCTTTGTCACCCGTAGATTACGAAATCCAGCATAACGCTGTGTAACTTTGTGTCCGGAAAAGTGTTGACACATCAGTTTTTAGTGTTAACTAAATAACAGTGATCATTGACCTATCTTTTATCTTTCTTGACCGGGCAAGCCTTTACCTGCATGTTCTGGCGCATTGATAATTTCAGGCGTAAATTTTAGTACTCGATTCTTTTCTATTGCTAGTTTATTTAAAGACCCGTATTTTTTAAATAATATTCCGGTTAAAATAACACCATTTGTGTTTCCTGTGGCAATATCATTATATCCATACCCATTTTCATAAACACCAGAATACCATCCCATTTCTGAATCATACGCACTACTAACAGCATCATAGAGCACCTCACTATATTCTCTTTCTGGGTATAAGAAGTAAAGTGAAAGCGCTGCTTTAGTTGAGAGTGTTTTAAGGTCAGACATATCTTTTCCTGTATCTGTTATTGCATTCCACTCAGAACCCGCAGCAAAAATAGTGTTATATACAAAGTAAGGAGGACGATTAATATTATCTTCAGAAACAGCTGTTACTTTTCCTGTCTTCTGCCATCTTCGTTTTTGTACTTCAAAAATATTTTCAGTTAACGGTCCATTTTCATCATCAAGACCATTTTCAAAAATGTCCATCACATAAGACTCTGTTACTACATAATTATAAGCACCTAATTTACGAGGGTCTCGCTTATCGTAAGCGATAGGAACATTATTGATCAAAACACTCGTAGCAAATTTATTATTGTAGGTTGCCGAAACAGATTGATCAAAACCGAACATCTGAAATATTTTACCGCAATATTGCTCATAACCTAGTCGCCCCTCCTGTAACACATCAATTTTTTTTGTAACAGGATCTCGTGCCATTCCAAACATTTGGCCTTGCTGTATCAAATCAGTGTAGTTCCAGCGTAAAATAATATTTCTAGCAACATTCGTGTATTTTGGATGAATAAAACTGAGTATATTTAACCAAGAAGCTAACCGAGCTAAATCTAAGGTTGATATACCAATACCCTCAGCTGAAACATTATTTCCATAATCCACCATCTCTCCAGAAATAGTGTTATAAACCTTATTAGGTGCTACTCCATCAAACAATTTTATTTCACTTAATGTCTCCATCATGGTTATAACACGGTCATCAAATTCTTTTTGAGTGATAATATCAAACTCTTTAGCAGCAATGGTTGCGCCTAAAGTAGATCCTGTATCCCACATAGTTGTTGATGGATACTGATCTGCAGCATTGACTAGGCCTGTTTTAGGTTGATAATTATTTTCAAAATACTTCCAGGCAATACGAGCTTGCTGTATATCTGTATCACTCAGTTCTTTGCCCGAACCCAACCAAGCAGCTGATGCTCTTTTAGGTGCTTGAGATTTTGTACCGCTAGAATTCTCACTAGAATCATTCTCATTGTTTACTGACAATAAAATGACTGTTGACGCAATTGCTAAGCCTAAACTCAATGTTAATATAACAGGAAGTGAATCTCGATTAATAATGTTCATAAATTCATTACATGGTTGTTATTTAGCTCATTATCATTTTCAATAAATGATAAGTTTTTTCTGTTTGACTATCCATAGCACCCTCAATACGTACAATTGCTAGGGCTTAATGTTATCTAATATTGTTTTAATGGTAGTGGATATTTGTGTCGTATCCACACTACCATCGTTGTTATTCCACTTTTCTATCACCTGATCAATCGGCCACATTAACCCTCGAAGCGCTGCTTGTTCGGATACAAAAACATCCCCTGCCTTCCAAATAGGTTCTTTGGCTGCCTTTAAAACCTCAGCCGCCTTTTTATATTCTTTTTGTGCCTTCAAAGCTTCAGCTTCTTTAATTTTTGATAAAGTAGTACTTAATATTGCAATATCAGCTTTTAACTTTTCTTCTTTGGCAATTCGGGTATTCACCTCCGTATGAAAGGTAGTTAATTCTGTATTTATCAATTCCAGTAATGTTTGGTGTTCTTCTAGTTTCGCTTGTAAAGGCTTTACAGACTTTTGTGAGTCAACAACCTGTTGCCCCACTTCAGAAAAATTTTTTTCTACTGAAATGACTAAATAGGCAGTCAAAATCAACGTTGCTACCACCATAGCTTCATAAACTAATTTCATTTTCATCCTACTCATTAAATTTTTCAGCTATAGCTTTGTCCCATAAACTCTGTCGACCGCTAAATCGTAGTAGTTTACCTTGTACCTTATAAAGCAAGGTCTCTAAAATAATGCCATTATTGTTAGCCGTTTGCTGCTTAATAACACCACTCCCATTTTCGTACACACCTTCATAAAAACCTTTCTGAGGGTCATAAAGATCTGCTATTTTTGAAAATAACAAATCGGTATATTCTGTTTCCCACAACACCCACAAACCTAAGACACCTTTAGTTGCAATTGCCGCAAACTGAGGAACAATATCACCTGACTCAGTAAGCGTATTCCAAGTAATACCATCGCTATAAATTGTGTCATACACAAAATAAGGGTCTTGATCTAATTGATGCTCTGTACGCGCTGTTAATATGCCTGTTTGTTTATATCGCTGCTCTTGAACCTTATAAATCCTCTGAGCAAAATCTTCCATCCAAGGATGGCTAAAGTGAGCATCATTACCATCACTGTCATTGGCTAAATCCCAATTAAATTCGATGGCATCAAGCACATAGCTCTCTGATACAACATAATTATGGGCATGAAAAATTCTTGGGTCTCGACTGTCATAAGGAATATCTATACCAAAAATAGATATCACACTATAAGGCTCTGCTTTAGCCGCTTGTGTGGTATCAAATCCCCATAATTCAAATCCTTTTGCAGCATATTCTTCATACCCTAACCGCCCTTCTTGTATTACCTTTGCTTTTGTATCAGAGGGCTCAAAACTGGCACCATAAATAGTCCCTTTTGAATCCAGTAGATTAGAAAAATTCCAGCGTAATACAAACTTATCAATCACGTCACTATAGTCAGGATAACGTTCTTTAATAATTTTCAACCAAATCAATAACCGACCTAAGTCTAGCCCTGATGTACCTATCTCACCGGGTTGATTTCCATAATTGACCTTTTCACTCGTTTGCGTGTGATAGACTTTATTAGGCAAACCATTTCGAAAAAAACTTAATCCATTTAAGGTTTCTAAAAGAGTCGTTAACCGAAGGTCAAATATTGGTTTTTCTATAATTTTCAACTCATAAACTGAAACCAAAGCGGCAAGATATGAAGCGGTATCCCACATGGTTGTCGAAGGATAGTTATCCGCTGCATTGACCAGCCCTGTACTTTGTTGATAGTTATTCTCAAAATATTTCCAGGCAACGCGAGCCATTTTCATTTCCTGTGGTGTTAGCTCTCCATTACGCCCTGGGTGTTTTCCATGCGGTAGATCTATATCACCTTTATTGTTAAGGGGTAACTCTAGTCGTCGGGGTTGGTTATCCGCACATCCTCCCACTACCAATAAATATAATAATGAAAGATGAAACTTATTCAATTTCATAGTCAGTTTTTTTATAATTTGCATAATTCATAAAAACACTATCGAACTACAGTTCATTTTCCTGTTTAATTAAACTTTCAGTCTCTGGTTTATCATCACTGTACATACTCAATAGCCGACCAAACTTTTTAAAACACAGCGTTTCAAGAATAATGGCATTAGTGTTTGCTGTAATAATGTCATTGGGTACTTGTGATGTTTCATAAAAACCTGAATACCAGCCTTTTTCCGGATCATTAAGATTCCTCACCGCCTCTCTTAATGTTTCGCTATAATTTGTTTCGTAAAGTACGCTCCAGCCAATCGCTGCTTTTGTACTAATAGTTTTAAATTCAGATGCATCAACACCATCCTCAGTAATTGCATTCCATGCCTTACCATCTGTATAGACCGTGTTATAAACGAAATGAGGTGCTTGATTAATATTGTCTTCACTTACTGCTGTTACTAAACCCGTTTCAATATACCGTTCTTCTTGAGCTTTAAAAACGCGATAGGCAAATTCTCTGGAAATATAATCCCAGCCGTATTCCAAGCCATCTAAAATATAAGATTCACTTACGACATAGTTATGGGCATGAAAAATCTCTGGATCTCGTTTATCAATCGGTATTTTTAAACCATAAATATCCGTATAGGCCAAATAACTTTTATAGTTCATTGACTTACTCACATCCAGCCCTAATAAGTTAAAGGACTTTGCGCTATATTCTTCGTAGCCTAACCGCCCTTCCTGAACGTATAACGTTTCACCTGTTATTTCATCAACTTTTGCTCCATGTAACTCACCATCAATTAAAATTTTATCCAATTCCCAGTGCTCTAAAATAGCTTTTACTGCGGGAATAAACTTAGGGTAGTTCCAAGTAACAATATTAAGTGGAACCAAAATTCGACCAATATCAATCGCTGACCAACCAATGCCTCGTTCAGACACTTCATTCTGATAGTTAGTCATTTGCAACGTTGTTGTGCTATAAGCTTTATTGGGTAATTGGTCATCAAATAACGGTATTTTAGATAAGGCTTGTAACGTTTTTAATAATTTCTCATCAAATTCATTTTGTTCAATAATATCTAACCGATAAGCAGAAATAAGAGCAAGCATGTAAGATGCGGTATCCCACATGGTTGAAGTCGTGTAATTATCGACCGAATTAACTAGCCCTGTTTCAGGCTGATAATTGTTTTTAAAGTAAACCCAAGCTATTTTCGCCCATTGTTTTTCTTCATCGGTTAAATCACCATGTACCGTTTCAGGTATATTCTCTGTTTTAATAATTGATTCTGTTAGTGGAGCTTTAAGGTTAATCTCTGTCATTTCCAAAAAAAACACCAATCCAAATGCGGCAAAAAGACCTATTATAAAAATAATATGGCTCCGGGCATTAATTAACCCTTGTACAAATGTCATTGCTTATCTCCTGCTTGATTGGCAGTTGCTTCATTATCAGAATAATCCGGTTTCCAGAAGGCGGATAATACTAAACCACTCATTGCTAATATATTGTTAAAACCCCAAAACGTGTTTATCAATAAAGCGTTTAAATTACTAAATGTGCCGTGATAATACCCATAAGTGGCATAGCCAAGACCTCCCAGCGTTAATAAAATAACGGCAAATTGAGGAAGCACTAAATGAAAAAAGGTACCTTCTTGTCTGTCTTTGGGTGTCGTTGGAAATGAAATTTTCTTCCCTCGAAGAACAGTCCATAAAGCCTGTATGTTGACAGCAAAAAATGATAAATAGGATGCTTTAGATTGGAACCCAGCTAACCCCCATGTGCCAACCATAGTAGCAAGTTCATTTAGTACAAGAAAAGGGAAAATATGTTTGTAAAACTCAACTGAATAACTTGATACAGGCGCCACTTGAGTAAATAAGAAAACAACAGGTGACAACAAGAAAACGATATTCCATAGACCACCAAAATAAGACCAAAAAGTGGTGGAATACATCAGTCTTTGTTTCCAGCTAAGCCCCTTATTAAACAAAGGGTTGTCATGCAAACAAATATCAAGTGACCCGCCTGCATATTTAAATCGTTGAACCGTCCAAGTTTGTAAATCCTGAGGTGACAACATTTTGCATTGCACTTCTGGATGTAAGACAGACTTCCATTTTCGATCAGAATCTGAATGTAAAATGATAGAGGTATAAATATCTTCTGAAACATGAAATTTATAGGGTGTCATCTCTGCCTCAAGAATCACCTGAGTCGTGACTGCGTCTTTAATATTATCAAATAGCTGAGACTCACTCTCTTTTTTATCAAGGCTTTTGTACACCTTAGGCATCACTTTACTGACTTCATCCATAACCGTATCAATATTATTATCAATATTAGCTGAATACATTTTTAAAGCAGATTCCATGACCGCTTCGCGGCGATGAATTGAACCTGCTCCACAACAAAAAGAAGCATTAGCCCAGTTACGCCTACGTTGAATGATATCGTAAAACATCTGTGGGTCATTCACGAATGGATCTTTACCCACCATCACTGGTCCAAATAGTTTTTCAATGACCCAGCCAAATGCGAACCCTGGGTACCAAAGGTATTTTTTCAAAACAAGCCGAAGGTGTTTTCCTTCAGGTAAATCAAAAAACCATTGCGGTGTTTGTACCCAAGCAACAGCTGGGTCAGTAAAGTACCCAAGTGTGCTTGTTAAAATAGTTGGGAAGACTCGAGTATCTGCATCACAAATTAAAATGAAGTCTCCTCCTGTTTGCTCCATGGCGTTCCGCATATTACCGGCTTTAAAACCTATGTTACTGCTCCGGGTAATGTAATTAACACCTTCCTCTATTGCTACTTTTTTCATTCCCTTACGTTTACCATCATCCAGCACATGAATTTTAATGGTAATCGGAGAGGGATATTCAAGAGCTTTAGCGGCAAGAATACTAAGCCTAACTAATTCAGGGTCTTCATCAAACGTTGGAAAAAAAATATCAACAATAATTGGCCTATCTTCTGATATCTCATACCCTAACGTTTCAGATAAGCCGCTAGGGATTTGCTTCTGTGGCACATCTTTCATTTTCCATAGATTTGCTGAGAACAAAATCAACCCAATATATGCAAATGTTTCGGCCAGTACTAATGGAATGGCAAACCATAGCGCATCATAATTTAATGACTCAGTCCACCTCCACCAAATATACCAGCCACCAACAACTAATGTTACCGTCGCTAAAAACTGATACAAAAGCTCCCGAACTGCTGAATATTGTAAAGGTTCAGGAGGTTTTCGATTTTCAAACCTATCAAAATAGAATGCCATAGATACCGCTTATTTGTCATTTTTTTCCTATTCTTCAAGATTAGTTGATTCCGGAAATATTTCAAATAAATGCTGATTAATTCCCAATACTTGATGGTTTTTATCTTCAATTTTGACAATTAGTTCATATTTTCCTGCGGCAAGATCACTCCAAGCAACGGTTTTTACCTGCTGACTACTATCTTCAGCAATATCTAAGCTTAAGGTATTTGTTTCTAATAATTTTTGTTTATTTCTCAAACTGTATGACATTTGAGCCTTTGGAAATTTTTTATGTAGATCATTGATGATCCATAATGTAAATTCAGCCTTCTCGTTGGTCTTAAAATTCTCTTTTACCCAGGCTATGCTTGGTAATACAGGTTGGTAAGCTTGTTTTAAGGCATAATAACCCAATTTTGGCGTCCGCCAGTAATCGACTACCCCCCAGTTAACCGAGGGCCAATCTTCAACAAACATAAATTGAAAAATACTATTAACTGGTGTATATCGTTGCCTGCGGTATGATTCGGCTGCTAACTTGACTAATTTAGCCTGATAAGTTTGCGTATTTTCAACAAATTCAGTAGGTGTTCTACCCATTGGGACTTTAGCAATTTTAAAAGTTTCACGTTGCTGAAAATTATGATAGTCCCATTTATCCCATTGTTGTTGATTTACAGGCCATAAATCCTGTTCAGAAAAAATTTTTCTTAATGAAGCCATTTCCGGTAAGGCTTGAGCTCCAAATTCAGCAATTATCGGGACTGAAGTTGGTTTATTAAAATCAAGCCAGCTTCCAAAATACCATCCGGCCCAAGGATGCTCTGCCGTTGATGAAAATGCATGGACATAACGTGTTTTGTCATAAGGATAAATCGTTTGATATAGCTTCTCAGTTAGCTGTTTATTCTGTTTATTGTTGTAACTTGAATACTTGAATTTCATCCAAGGAGCATCCCACACGGGTTCATTCATCAGACTCCACGCAAAAATAGAGGGATGGTTATATAAAATATCAACCATTTCCTTTGCTTGTTTTTGAGCCTCATCATGAAACTTAAGATCATCGGTGTATCCCCATTGTAGAGGAAAATCTTGCCAAACTAACATACCCGCTTCATCACATTGGCGATAAAATTCTTTATCTGTAATATGAGCATGAACTCTAACAGCATTAATGTTGGCATCCTTCATCAGACTAACATCTCGACTGAACCGTTGTCGGCTCATTTCACTTAACCACTGTGTTGCAATATAGTTAGTTCCACGTAAAAACATGCGTTTACCATTAATCACCCATATTTTCTTGTCCATATCATATTGAATGTTACGAAAACCAAAGGTTACTTCAGTACTATCAATAGCTTTATCACCCGAAAACAAGCTAACCTCTAACTTATAGAGATTAGCGTCACCTTGATCCCAAGGCCACCAGAGCTTTGGATTTTTAATATCAATAGGGATGGTTACTTTATTTTCCCCAGGGGAAAGAGTGAAATCGTCCTGTTTAATCACAACATCTGGGGAATGAAAGTTATAGGGCTTTAAAGTAAACTTTACGTGAGAGGATAAAGTGCTTTTTTGTTGTAAATCAACAGACATTTCAACCATTGCTGTGGCATGTTTCTGTTCAATATTAATTTGAGGTGCCACCTTTACATGATTTATTCGGGCTACATCATGGATTTCTAGATCAACAGTTGACCAGATCCCCCCTGTGTTTTTTTCTTGTGCTCGGTCTGACCAGGCGCCACCAGGTCGCGTATCGTGATGTGAAAAAATTCCTTTAATTAATCGCTTATGTATGGACCAGTCCTTACCTGCTGCTTCAAGTGGGCTATTGACTTTAACCGTTAGAACATTGTCTTGATCCAATAAAATAGTATCGGTGACATCAAAAGTAAAAGGCTGAAAATAGCCTTCATGAAAGCCTATATATTTCCCATTAAGCCAAATATCAGCCGAATAATCAATACCACCAAAATTTAAGCTAAATCGCTTATTTTTATGAGAATGTGGAACATTAAAATGCTTTTTGTACCATGCCACGCCATTAATATCATGCCCCTCAAGATACCAATTTGCGGGTACTCGAATAGTAGACCACTGACTATCATCTACACTTTCCTCATATAAATTTGCAGCTTGTAAATCACCCTTTTTAAATTTCCAATCCCCAGATAATGGAATGTATTGTCTTGCACCTTGTTTTTGAATATTAAAATTCGCTGTTTTCAGCGTATTTAATGAACATGAAACAAGTACGATTGAGCAAATTAACAACAATATACTTTTAATGAGAAGCCTCGATTTAAAGAACAAGATAGTTTTCATATTTTAAACTTTTGTTTGATTTATTTTTTGAGGTGCGCACCGTTCACTTTTTAAACCTTCAATTTATTGATTTAAAAATAGATAGAAAAAGTTACGCAGAAGGGGAACTAACGCATATGCAATATTCTAATTAACATTTTAACATTTAGAGAAGAATACGTGTAGGCAATAACTTATTGGAAAAGTTCGGTTAATTTTTTTTTAAGTTTTGTTTCTAACAAAATTTAGTTAATAGCCAGTGGTTTTTATCATTCAAACGCTCATATTTTACTTCATCCATTGAAGCTTTAATAATATTAAGGCCAAAACCACCTTCTGGCAGGTTATCCAAATCATCTGGATCAAAATCAAAACTGCCATTCATGTTATCCAGTATGGATGGATCCAGCGCTTTGCCATTATCAGTCACTTCAATAATTAAGTGGTCTTTAAAAAGTTTAAACTCAATAGACACTTGCTGGTTTACTGATTCTTCATAGGCATGTTCAATACAATTATTAACTAGCTCTACAATAGATAACTCAATTTCATTTAATGCTTCAGAATTAAATGAGCGACTTGCCACTTCCGTAGCACATAAAGCGGCCAATCTTGTATTCTCAAACCGACTGGAAATGATTAAATTAGTATAATTCATATCATTCTTTTATAAGATAAACTATCAAATTTATTGGTTTAGTTTGACTATGCTTCCAAGGCCTCAAGTGCTTGCTCTTCCGTTTCACAAAGAGTGAACACCCTATCCATGCGAGTCAGTTTAAACATACTAATTACTGGTTTATTTAGACCAAACAAAGTCAAACGGCCTCTTGACCCCATAAGTTTTAAACAGCTAACTAAAGCGCCTAAGCTACTACTATCAACAAACTCAACAGTATGGAGGTTTATCGCAATATTTTGATTATCTGCTTTGATATATTCACTAATTTCATCTTTCAAACTAACAGCCTGGCTTGCATCTAACCTTTTCTCTTGAAGTATTAGAACCAAAGTATTATTAACATTTTTGGATTCAATTTTCATTATATATTCCTAAGTGTATTAAAATTATTTTTTATGTTCAGAATTCTCTACTTTTTTTAGCATTTTTTCCTTCCCCCTTCAATAACAAGCAAGGAAACATCATCCTCAAATTTGTCAGTCCCTTGCCATAAGCGGATTCGGTTTTCCAGTTGCTTGGTAACCTCATCAGTCGGTAAATCACGAGTCTCTTCAAAAAAAGATAAAAGTCGATCTGAACCAAACATTTCCTCTTCTGCATCCATACATTCACTAATCCCATCAGAATAAATATACAACCGATCTTGCTTGCCAAAACTAATATCAATCGACTCAAATTCTGCAATATCTGTTATACCAACTGGAAAGCCACCATCTCCAATAAATTTTGCAGCGCCTTCTTTTGGAAGGTAAATAGGAGGAGGATGACCCGCCTGACATAAATCTATATGCAGAGTTTCTGTATTCATCACACCATAAACCATCGTAAAATAAAGCGTATTTGAAGCATCCGTTTGAAACTGCCGATTCAGTGAATCCATCACTTGTTCAGAGGGAATAAGTTCGTAATAAGGGGCAACGGATAATTTTTTCTTTAAGGGGCTACCTTGATTTAAGTCTGGTGTCAGTAACCGACTCAAGGTAAAAGATAGCATTGCTGCAGCAATACCATGTCCAGACACATCAATTGAATAAAATCCAATATGTTTTTCATCTAAACGGAAGAAATTAAAAATATCTCCAGACACATAGGCTGATGGGAAAAATAAACCATCAATATGAACATCATTAATACTTGAAGGACAGATCGGCAATAATGCTCGTTGCATAGTACTTGCCAACTGTAAGTCTTGATGAATGGTTTTTTGAGCATCAATCAACTTTTTGTTGTGATCTTGAAGCTTTTTTTCTAACTGTAAGACTCTTTCTCCAGCCCGAATACGTGCGTGAAGCTCATCTAATTGAATCGGTTTGCCAACAAAATCATCCGCTCCAGCATCCATACCATCAACCATTGCCTGGGTATTCACATGTGAAGTCATTAAAATAATGTAGGTATAGAAAGTACTTTCTTTATCTCGTATTTTACGACAGAGTTCAGGCCCATTTCCTCCAGGCATTACCCAGTCTGTAATGACAAATTGCACTGATTCATCTTCTAAATAATCAAGTGCTGATTGAATATTACTAACACAAAAAACATCGTACCCTAATTTTTCTAGAGTCCGTTTTAACATCATTTGAGTCAGTCGTGTGTCATCGACAACAAGAATTTTCATACACTATTTTATGTAAAAGTAATGTTAATTAAAGATAGTTCAATTACTTTTTTATTCAAGTTGAAATAATTTAACAGGCTATTTCGAAGGGTTTCAACGCAGAAATTAGATATTTTGGACTCAATTTTCCATTCATCAATTAATAGAGGTGTCCTTAAGGAATCTCTGATTAAGTCCCATTATTTTTAGCTTGCTAAAACGGC
>JAGLDH010000067.1 GCA_023145835.1 Methylococcales bacterium | reverse complement strand
TCAACTTAATCAGAGGTTCCTTAACAATATGTTCCATCCAAAAAAGTAGTTAAAACATTTTTTTTATAGTCTGAACTAAACTTGAAACAAACTTAGAAAAAAACAAATCGAGATGTAATGAGAAAATTTATAAATACTGACACATTTCAAAATCTATTTTATTTTGGACTTTTTCTTATGCTAGTGATAATAGGTGTAATTCATCTATTTGACTTATTACCCATCCAGACACATCAAAAAATAAGTGATATGTCTCCACTCCAAAATACCATTATTGATATCACACTACTTTCCTTATCAAGTGGAGTTTTAGCCTGGTTACTTTCAATACCCATGTTGTTAAAAATTTCTAAACAACAAACTAAAAATGCGACTCAAAACAAAGAAAACAAGTATCTAAATTATGCGTTGAATACCCATTCTTTAGTTTATTGTGTTAATAAAAAAGGAATCATTACTTATGTCAACAACCAGCTATGTCTTACCTCTGGTTATGAGGAAAAGGAGCTTCTTGGAAAAAGTTACAACATTTTAAATTCAAATTATCATAAAACAGCTGTTGTTAGCGATATTTGGGACACGATGGCTCAAGTTCAAACCTGGAATGGTGAACAAGGGCAAACTTGGCAAGGCGAACAAGACCATACCGATAAGCAGAGCTGTATTTATTGGCTTGATAGCACTGTCGTTTCTATGCTCGATAGCTCAGGGAAAGATGAAGAATATTTAGTCCTTAGTAGAAATATTACAACAGCGAAAAAAAATGAAATACAAATGCTCTCTCTTAAGCGAGCACTCGATGCCAGCACTGAAATGGTTGTCGTTACTGATGAAAATAATTTCATTCAGTATCATAATTCAGCTGTCAATGATATTACCGGATGGAAAAAAGAAGAATTAAAGGGTCAACAGCTTAGTATATTTAACAGCCCCAATTGTGATATTGAAGTATTAAATGAGATGAAAAAATGTCTACTGGATGGACAAAGTTGGTCTGGTCGCATACTCAGTCGACGGAAAGGAATGGCACCCATTAACATTGCCGGCCAGGCTACCCCACCAGATACAAGAGACTATTGGGTTAATATGAATATCACGCCTATTCGAGACGGAGATAATACTTATATGGGGTGTATACAAATTCAACGGGATATCACGATACGAATGCAAAGTGAATTCGCTCAAGAAATGGAAAAATCCGACACGGCTGCTCGAATATCCATTGCCAATGTACTACAAAAAACTATACCGATTAAGGAGCGAATGACTCAGATTTTAAAAATAATATTTGAATTAGAAGGATTTAATTTACAACGTAAAGGTGGTATATTTCTTAAAAATCCTGAACAGGATTTTTTAGATATGTATCTGTTACAGGGTCAGTTTAGTTTTGAATTTATCCGTCGAGAACAACATATTCCATTTGGAGCATGTCTTTGTGGACGTGCAGCTATAACCCAAGAATTAATAGTCTCTGATGACTGCTTTTGTGATCCACGACACGAACACCATTTTGATGGTATGAAACCCCATGGTCATTACATCATCCCAATTGTATCTGCTGATATTACGCTTGGTATTTTGTTTCTTTATACTGACACTTACCCAAATGCTAATGAGTCTCGTCTAATTATGTTGCAGCAAATTGGAGATATGCTAGCGTTAGCCCTACTCCAAGAACAAGTGACAAAGTCAATGGAATTGGCAAGAGATAATGCAGAACAAACTGCAAGAGCTAAAACAGATTTTTTAGCTAACATGAGCCATGAAATTCGTACACCTATGAATGGCGTTTTAGGTATGCTGGATATATTAAAAGATACCGCCTTAAATGATGAGCAATATGACTTGCTAGGTGTTGCTAGTGATTCAGCTGACTCCTTATTGGTCATCATTAATGATATTCTGGATTTTTCCAAACTGGAAGCAGGCAAGGTAGAACTCGAAAACATCGAGTTTAACTTACCTAATTTAGTAGAAGAAGTGTGTACATTAATGTCTAAAACTGCTCATGCAAAACAATTAGAACTTAACTGCTTTTTACCGCCTGATATTCAGAAGATATGGCTGGGAGACCCGACACGAGTCCGCCAAATTCTTACAAATTTAATCGGTAATGCGATTAAATTTACCGAAACGGGTGAGGTGTCAATCAACTTAAAAGTAGACTCACTTAAAGATAATAAGCGTAAAGGTCTTTTGTTTAAGATAAATGATACGGGAATTGGTATTTCACCTGAAGTACAACCTCTTTTATTTCAACCTTTTTCTCAAGCAGATAATTCTACAGCCAGACGATTTGGAGGAACAGGATTAGGGTTGTCTATTAGTAAGACACTTGTCTATAGCATGGAGGGAGAGATAGGTGTTGATAGTGTTCCTGATCAAGGCAGTTGTTTTTGGTTTACCCTACCCTTACAAGCATCTACAAAAAATAACGGTTCAGTATCTGACTTTGACTTTTCGGGTAAAAAAGCATTGATCGTTGATGATAATCAAACTAATCGAAAAATTCTTATTCATTATTTACAACACTGGGGAATGAAAACAAAAGCCGTGAGCAATGTTCCAGAAGCATTGCTTTCTTTAGAAACGGCAGTCAACAAAAATGAAGGTTTCGATATTATTTTATCTGATTTACAGATGCCAGACATGGATGGTTTTGCCTTAGCTCAACAGATTATCAAAACCCCTTCCATCGCTTTAACACCTCGATTATTGTTATCTTCTGGTGGCATGCCAGCTAAACAAAAGTTGTTAGAGTTAGGGTTTGCTCAAAGCCTGTTAAAACCCATACGACAACCCCAGTTATTTAATGCTATTGCCGTTGCCCTTAGTTATGAGGTGGCTAAGATAAATAGGGAAACCGAAAGTAACGAAGTATTACCGCATTTTAGTCACAAAAAAATCTTAGTTGTAGAAGATAACAAGATCAATCAAAAAGTCATTATGGGCATGCTTAAAAGATTTCATATTACGCCCGATCTTGAAGACAATGGTCAAAAAGCACTCGATCGACTTGCTCATAATCACTACGACTTAGTGCTTATGGATTGTCAAATGCCTATTTTAGATGGCTATGAAGCGACTCGACAACTTCGGATTGAAGAATTAGATAAAAAAGTACCAAGAGCACCCGTTGTGGCACTGACAGCTCATGCAGCCACCGATGAACGAGACAAGTGTCTTGCTGCAGGTATGGATGATTATTTAACGAAACCACTGTCAAGATCTGCGTTGGAAAAAATCTTGATAAGCTGGTTAGGTGATCCAGTTATGGTTAAAGAAGAGCCTGACCCAGAGGCAATGAGTCCCCATGATAAAAACAGTGAAAGTTGTTGGGATAAGTCTGCTGCTCTTGACTTAATAGGTAATGACCTTGAACTACTCAATGATATGATTGATCTATTCATAACAGGAATTTCAGACCTTTTGTTAGAGCTTGATCATGCATTAGAACAAAATAATTTATCTCAACTTGCAGATTCAGCGCATACGATTAAAGGCATAGCCGGACAACTTTGTGCTGAAAAAATGACAGCTCTTGCATCAAACATAGAGCTCAATGCGCGCCAACAGAGCCCTGCTGATTATGAAAACTTAATTAAAGAAATAACTCAAGCATCAACAAAATTAACAAGTGAATTACAACAACTGCAAAATAGTTAAGGCTTCTGAGACCTTCCTTTCCCTAATAGAACAAGAATATATTTTTACTTTTATTCCCTAAAAACACGATTACCTTTCTTTAGCAGTGTATGGATTCCATGTATTTCAGAAACGTTTGTCATCTCGACTTGAGGAGAGATCTTGATTGGCTGAAAACAAAGTATTATCTAAGTCAAAATGAACCCAAATAAACTTAAATCCATCGGCTATATACTTAGGAATGGGAATTAAATCGGCTGTGTAATTTTCGTGCAGGTTTTTTGTTTCACCTGTGTAGTAACTGGCTCATAGCTTGCGACATAAAGGTTACTACACGGACGAAGACGGACAAAAAGACAAGTTAGATACACACTGTTCCATTTCTAAACAGATTAATTCACCATTACTAGCGCCCCATTGTTTTTCTGTTCTTTACGATTAATGAGCAAGTTGCACTATGTGGCCTTCAGAAGGAACGCCTTTGTCATCAAGCGCAAATATCATATAAAAACCTGGAGTAAGTGAACGACTATTTAGATCCTTTCCTGATAATGTAATAGTTGCCCCTTGCTTTGTAAAGTTTATATTTCGGTATGCTTGACCTTGGTCAAAACTGTGAGTTGTTGACCCTAATCTGACCATTGAAACAGAAGAAATAGTTCTATTGTGGGAAACGGTTATCAAGATGTCCATGTTATAGTTAATAAAGGCTGGTGCTCCAGAAATAACAGGTCGACGAGCCCAGCCACCATTCCTATTAAACAAGTAGGGTGGATAGTAGACTTCAGCATTAAGTTGACTCACTGGACCGGGAGGGCCACCGCCTGCGGTAAGAATAACACCACTTGGGAGTAATACAGCTGACGAGTGATATAGACGAGCTTGTTTTGCCTTAGCAGCATTTTTCCATGTATTTAATTTTGGGTTGTAAATCTGCGCTATTCGTACAGCTGTGGATAAATCCTGGCGAACTTCTGCTCCGCCTGTTACAACAATTTCGCCATTGGCAAGAACAGTTGCATCAGACCATATTCTCTGCGTTTGAATATTTGCCGCAGGTTCTTTCTTGAAGGTTGCTATATTAATAATGTTATTCTTGCCTCCTTCACGAAATGTTAGAACCTTGTCTTTGGCAAAGTTGACTGCTGGCAGTGTGTACCGGAACGGATTTTTGCCCATGGACCCCAGCTTCTTTATTGCACCAGTGCCATTGTTAGCATTCACGTTTAGCTCAAACAAATTAGTTTGGTTGGCGGTGAAAAATATAAGCTTGCCAGCGCTGTTAACGAAGGCACGTGGGTAGTACCACCCTTTTGTGTTCTGGTTGTATATTGATGCCGAACTTGCTCCATTGAGTAATGTAAACTCACGCGTAATTGGGTTGTATATTTCAGGCGTTATTGCTGGAGTGGATTTATCAATACGTCCACCTTGAACAAGCGCTTTACCATTGGGTAATATAGTAAGAGACGGATACCAACGGTCGTGTGCCATCGGCGCCGTCAACGACATTTGTAGTGACATTGGATCAAATAAGTTAGCTTCACGAATTCCAAATCCACCCGAACCAGCGGTAGGTTTTTGGTCTCCCCCGGTGATGAGAAGTGAGCCATTACCTACCAAGTTTTGCATCGAACAGAAAATATTGGTATTGGTTTCTACTGGTAATGTTAAATGTGCACTAGACTGAAGGCTTTTCTTTGGGTCCCAAATATCGTAAGCAAACCCTAGTCCTCGCCCTGATTCATCAGTCCCATACGTCATTACTTCGCCAGTTGGAAGTACAGCCATATGAATAGCAAAGAGCGGCCATCCTCCAACTGCTGACCACATCCCTTTTTTGTATGCTTGCGTTGTTGGTTTCCGCTGGAATAAGATGATTTTTTGTCGATTGGATCTAATCACAGGCGCTACAAATGCATTATCTACATCATCTTCAAGCTTTTTGATTGGTTCGCTTTGAACGGCTGTCACTGGAAACAACCCAACAGCCACACTACACAAAATGATTATCAATGGTTTTTGTTCTAAATATTTATTCATTTCTTTACATTAACTTTTTAACGAAAGAAAATAGTATCATTACCAGTCATAAAAGTCAGAATGGTTTTTTCTGTACATAACCGTATATTTAACCTATACGGAGCAAAGTGGCTCAATTAACCATGATCACTTGATCTCCCTTCCATAATCTGTCTTTTTAAAAAGGACTCGATTAAAAGAATAACCTAGCCGTTATCTTCATGATTTTTGGAGGGCTTTTAAAAATGAAGATTCGAATTCAGGGTATATTAAAAAGCAAGGTAATTCGAACAAAGGGGTCAAGTCTTGTCTTTTGCCATCCTCACCTCTATCCTTATTATATTTCCCCTAGGTATTTTTTATGGCACCTCCTATTCGAATAGAATGCGCAGGTGCGTTGTATCACATAACATCTCGTGGGAATGCACGAGAGGCTATTTTTTTAAAAATCCATCCAACTGCTGTTTTAAAAAACACGCTTCTCTTTCAATAAGAACGGCACATACCTCAATAATGATGAGAATGTAGAATTTGTATTCACCCTTTTATTTTTTTAAATATTTAACTTTTTAACTCTTTACGCAACTCATCCGTTATCCAGTCGACAAAAACGCTTACTCGCGTTGACATTAGTTTTGCATGTGAATAAACCACACTCACCGGTATAGGGGGAGGCTCAAACTCAGCCAAAATAATCTGCAATTCACCTGACGCGACTTGTGACTCCACTTGGTAGGAGAGAAATAAACCGACACCCAGATCCTCGCAAACTGCATCAAGTGATGAAGAGCCATGATTACAAACCAGTGGCCCTTTAATAGCTAATGAATGTGTTTTATCTTTTTCATACAGTTGCCAATGTGCGCCATTACTCAACCCAGAAAAACGAATACATGGTACATTTAAGAGATCCTTAGGGTGTTTAATCGGACTCAGTGAATTTAATAGTTTTGGCGTTCCACAAATAACTTTTCGCACATGCCCCACATTTTTTGCAATCATAGTGGAATCTGACAACGATCCAATCCGTATAGCAACATCAACCCCCTCCTCTACTAAATTTACATTTCTATCTAGTAGCAATAATTCAGCATTAACTTGATTATTATTTCGCAAAAACTGATTCACTAAAGATGCTACTCGCATTGAACCAAACATCACAGGTGCTGAAATAAACAATTTCCCACTGGGTTTAATTTGTTGTGCGCTAAGTGCTAATTCTGCATCATCAATTTCATACAAAATATATCGACACCGTTCCAAATAACTTCGCCCTTCTTCAGTCAACGTAATCTTTCGCGTCGTTCTAGTTAATAAGCGAGTTTTCAGGTGCTCTTCCAGACGGGCTAAGGTACGAACAACCGTAGGCAATGAGGTATCTAATAATTCTGCAGCTGCAGTTAAACTGCCACTATCAACAATTTGCACGAAAGTGGACATTGCATTTAATTTATTCAAAATCTTATTACTCCGTAATATGAAGCAGTCTTATTCATTTTAGCCCATTTATTCCAATTAATGAAACAAGGATAATTTATATCAGATGGCATAAAAACCATCTCAGGACAATACATGAAATAAGTAAAATTTTTTAAATGGGTACTGGTTTTAACCTGACTTGTAAAAATGAACTAAAGATCACTCCCCTACTGCTGACACATATTTTATGTTGACTCCATTATTTACCTTAACTTGACTAATTCCCTTTTTAGGGAAATACATAAAACCGGAGAAATATTATGAAAGCTGCCATATTAGTTTTATCAGATCCAAAACACGGCGAAGAAGAGGCTCTAGGGCGTGTATTTAATGCCTTAGCAACCGCTTTCGATTTTAAAGAAAATGGGACAGAAGTTATCGTTTTATTCAATGGAACGGGCACTCGCTGGATTAGCGAATTAGCTAACCCCGAGAATCCTGTTTATGGATTGTTTGAAATGGTAAAGAGTAACGTCGCAGGCGTATCTTGCGGTTGTGCAGATGTGTTTGGCGCGGCTAAAGCAGTTGAAAAATCAGGTTTTGATTATCTAACAGATAACCCAATTCCAGGTACTCGTGGATTACCCAGTTTACATAAGCTGATCAGCGAAGGATACACGGTTTTAACATTTTAGCTTGATAAGCTGGCTGTTCCATAAACAGCCAGCCAATTAGTTTAGTGATACGACAAGGAAATTTACCGATGAATACATTCAGCCTTTACCACTCAGGCGAGCTAAAAGTTCAACAGCTAGCTAAAGAATCTGATATTGCTCAACGTAATGCCAGTATTATCAGTAACAAAATATTACCCGGCGCAATACCTTTTATTCGCCAGCAAAACATGCTGCTTATTAGCAGCATTGACAACCAGGGTCAGGTATGGATTTCTATATTAATTGGAAACCCAGGCTTTATCAATGCTATCAATAATACCTCTCTACTACTCGATACCAGCAATATTATCAATAATCCTGACGACCCACTTTGGAAAAATATTTTAACTAATCCAAAAGTTGGCATACTGGCTATAGAGCTAAGTACGCGTCGCCGATTTCGTGTTAATGGCCGCATTCAAAAAACTAATAACACACTTTTTACAATAACAGTTGAACAAGCTTATCCAAACTGCCCTAAATTTATTCAACGCCGCCAGCTTAAATTCCCCGAAACGCTCATTAAACAGAGTTCTCTAAAAATTTCAAAAGGTTACAGCTTATCAAGTGTACAAATTGAGCTAATAAATAAAACTGACTCATTTTTTGTAGGTACAGCCAGTTGCATTGAAAAAAATGCTCATACGAATGATCACTATAGTTGTGATGCCTCTCATCGAGGTGGTCACCCAGGGTTTGTCGAAATAATCGACGGGGAACGATTACGCATACCTGATTATCATGGAAATAGTATGTTCAATACACTGGGTAATATTCAAAGCTATCCTAAAGCAGGATTAGTATTTATCGATTTTGAACAAGGCAAGCTATTACAAGTTACGGGGAATGCAACCATTTTTTGGAATCAAAAAGACCCCACTAACAAAACGGGTGGAAGTCAGCGTTTTTGGGAACTGGAAATAAACGCTTGGCAACAAACTCAATTACCAACAGAACTCTCATGGGAGTTCTTTGATTTTTCGTCACATAACCCTAGCCAAACTGAAAACAAACAACAGCCAATTTCAGCGCTAAATTTAAAAGTGGCTCAAGTAACTCAGAAAAGTGAGCATATTAAACAATACCGTTTAGTTGCTTCAAAAGGTGGAATATTGCCTACCTTTGCACCCGGTGCACATTTACCTATTACTCTATCATTAGCCGATGGCAAAAAAACAGAGCGATGCTATTCCCTTTTATCATCTCATCATCAAAATAAATACTACGAAATAGCCGTACAACGTGAAGATAATGGTCGCGGTGGATCAAAGTATATCCATCAACATTTAACAGAAAATTCACTTATTATAGCTAAACCACCCCGTCATGATTTTTCATTATCCCCTATAGGAAATCATACTATTTTAATCGCTGGAGGGATTGGTATTACTCCAATTCTGAGTATGTTGAGAGCTTTGGTTGAAAAAAAATCATCTTTTGAAATTCACTACACGGCAAAAACAGAAACTGATTTAGCCTTTCGAGATGAAGTCTTAAATTTGGCGGGAGAAAAGGCACAGCTTTATTTTTCACAAGGAAAAAATGCAAAAAGGCTCAATCTAAAATATCTACTGTCAAAAAGAGATCGCAATAGTCATATTTTTATTTGTGGACCTGCTCGTATGATTGAAGCAGTACGGTATTTAGGTAATGAACTCAACTGGCAAGCTGATCATATTCATTTTGAAAGTTTTGCATCATTTCAAGAGACACATAATTCAGCATTTAGAGTTGATTTAAAAAAATCATCGAAAATAATTCAAGTTCAATCAACTCAAACACTATTAGATGCACTGCTTAACAGTAATGTATCCGTCCCTTTTGATTGTAAACGCGGTGAATGTGGACTGTGTACTACAACCATTATTAAAGGAGAAGTTGATCATAGAGATATCTATTTAAATAATCAAGAACGTGAGCAACAAATGTGTGTTTGCGTGTCGAGAGCAAAAGGTAAAAAATTAACCTTGGATCTTTGATTCTTTTTTCAATTTTAACATTGGCTGGAGAAGTGTCGTCGCCTTTGGAAAAATTGCGAGAGGCTCTTGAACTCTAGCTTGCATAGGGTCGTTCTCGCATTGATTAGAATTTTACTCAATAGAGCTTGAACAGGTTCTTAAAGGTCTTGCCATATTGTAAGTTTAGCAGGGATTGCTTGATTGCAAGACTTGACTCCAGATCTTCGTCTCTTATTCTTTGACATCTAATTCTAACTTTTCTTTTTTGTAATTTAGTTTGAAAAATTTTTAAACGTAGTCTAACTTTATAGATGACTAGCAACTCAAGCTATTTACTAGCTATTGATAGCTCCATTTTAGTATAACTAGAGCCTAAACTTAAGTTTTACTTTGAATACAGATAGATGCCAGATTCAGAATGTAGTTATCTGTAACTGGTTATCTTGAATATATTGCATGTTATCTATATTAGAATAATAGGCTTTGTAGGTTTATTAAAAACCGATCTAAAGTAAGTTGTCTTGTTTTCGAGCGAGGTCTTATTCCTGATTTGTCGGTAAATATCAACTTATCAGAGAAAAAATCCTTGATAAAAAATACAGATGAAAACTTTCCTGAAAATTTTATTAATATTAGATTATCAGGGAAGATCTTCCTGTTAATAACATAGTTAGCTTCAATTTAGGAAGGTTTTTTGTCAGAGCATTTATCTTGTAGCTGTTTGTTCTGCTTACTTTTCTTCTGTTGCTTTTTGCCATTTATCGTGTACGTTGAAAACTTGGGTTTGTGGTAACAGAGCCAGTAATTTTGGCATGAATATATGCTTTTCTAATGGGTGATGTACTCCTAATTTAGGTCAGTGTACTTTAAGGTTTTGTGTTGTTGTCATTTATCTTATTTCACAGAAGTTGGGATAATTCAGCGTGCAAAATATAAAGGCTCTGTTACGCGTGGAGCATTGATAAAAGCAAAATCAACAAACTATGGACTGAAA
>JAGLDH010000066.1 GCA_023145835.1 Methylococcales bacterium | reverse complement strand
TGTAGGCTTTTTCAATGGTCCAGCGAACGAAAATAATCTCCCACCCCTAATCCATACCCCTGGTAAAAAGCAGCAATAATAGCTGATAAATACGCTAGCAATAGATATATTAACAACCCTTGAAATATGCGAATAGCACCTGGGTTAATACCTTTTACAGACACGGCAGGTGATAAAAAAGCTGATCCCCAAACACCTCCTATAATTGCTATACCAACTGATAATACGCCTGAAGCCATGGATGCACACCAAGGGCAATGCTGTTTTAGACTTGAGTTATAAAAGTTGCAATGAGAGTCCAATCCCTGCCATGGCCAATCACACCCGCACTGAAACAAGTATCCACACAAAGGTGTAATGGTAATTAATGTGATGACCAAGGTGCTAACAGCTGAATATCGCTTTTCTTGTGTGTTTATCGCACAATATATTTGTTCTTTTACAGTCTGATATACTTGCATTAGGTCATACAGTTTTTATCGTTATGATGTGGATTATTAACCCAATCACTCACCATTTTTAAAGTCATTTCCTGATAAGCATCTGTTTTTAATAATTTCTGTGTTGTTTCTTGTGATGCTTGTTTATCAAGCCAATGAGTGTAATTCTGATTATTGATGATAACAGGCATGCGTTGATGAATAGGTTTTATCATTTTATTAGCAGCTGAGGTAATTATCGTACAGCTATAAATAGATTCTGTACCCTGCTCCCAATATTCCCATAAACCGGCAAAGGCAAATAGTTGCTGCTTTTTATGACTGATACAATAAGCTTGTTTTCCTTGTTCTAGCTTTTTCCATTCATAAAACCCTGTTGCAGGAATTAGGCATCGCCTTTGTTTATAAGCCTCTCTAAATGAAGGTTTTTCTGCTATCGTTTCTACACGAGCATTAATTAAATGATTACTAATTTTTCGATCTTTTGCCCAATGAGGGGTCAACCCCCAATATAAATAAACGGCTTTATAACGACCATCACCCAATTGCACAATAGTTAGGATTTTTTGTCCAGGCGGGATGTTGTAACTAGTTTCGTACCGAAGCAATCGCTGAAGATGAAATGTTTGGATAATCTTTTCAGGCGTTGCTGTTAAATTGAATCGACCACACATAGGTTTTATATCTTTGCTTTATTTATTAATTATTTTTCTTACATATTAAGGTGCTAGTTATCAGTTCAAATCATCATTTCTGCTTGTAGTATTTTTATTTCATCCCTAGCGGCAGCGGCGGCTTCAAATTCTAGGTCTTTAGCATGTTTATACATTTTATCTTCTAATTGTTTGAGCTTTTTGGCAGCTTGTTTAGGGGTTAATATTTTATATTCTGCCACCGACGCTGCCACTTTTGTTTCTATTTTCCCAAGGGATAATCCTGAGCCTGGAATTTCTAGTTCCATAATATCTGTAACTGACTTATAAATAGTTTTAGGTTTAATCCCTTTTTCAATATTAAAAATATGTTGTTTCTCTCGACGCCGCTCTGTTTCATCAATGGCTTGACGCATTGATTTAGTCACTCTATCCCCATAAAGAATGGCCATTCCATTCACATTTCTTGCAGCTCGCCCTATGGTTTGCACTAACGAAACAACTGAGCGCAAAAAACCTTCTTTATCCGCATCTAAAATAGTAACTAATGAAACTTCAGGAATATCTAGCCCTTCTCGTAATAAGTTAATTCCTACAAGTACATCAAATTGCCCTAGCCTTAAATCCCGAATAATTTCCACACGTTCGACGGTATCAATATCAGAATGTAAATAGCGAACCTTAACATCATGCTCCATTAAATACTCAGTTAAATCTTCTGACATTCTTTTCGTTAATGTTGTCACTAAAACACGTTCTTTTAATTTAACCCGTTTATATATTTCTGATAATAAGTCATCAACTTGTGTTGATGCTGGACGTACTTCAATAATAGGATCTAAAAGTCCTGTTGGTCGAACGACTTGTTCAACAAAAGTATCAATATGCTCTTTTTCATAAGTACTTGGTGTGGCAGAAACATAAATTCTTTGTGCTGATTTAAGCTCAAACTCTTCAAACATTAAAGGTCGGTTATCTAATGCCGAAGGTAATCTAAACCCATATTCAACGAGTGTTTCTTTTCTGGATCTATCACCTTTATACATTGCACCAATTTGCGGAACAGTCACATGACTTTCATCAATAATAAGTAGTGCATCATCAGGTAAATAGTCAAACATAGTCGGTGGAGACTCACCCTCTTCTCTAGAAGATAAATAACGTGAATAATTTTCTATTCCTGAGCAATACCCAACCTCTATAATCATTTCTATATCAAACAAGGTTCTTTGCTCTAGGCGTTGAGCTTCAACTAATTTATTATTAGCTCTTAACTGCTTTAACCTATCAACCAACTCTACTTTTATTTTCTCAACTGCTTCTAATAATTTTTCTCTGGGGGTCACATAATGTGTTTTTGGATAGACAGTATAACGCGCCAACCGTTGCTTTATTTCACCAGTGAGTGGATCAAATACAGATAATCGTTCAATTTCATCGTCAAACAATTCAATGCGCAATGCCTCTTCATCTGATTCAGCAGGAAAAATATCAATGACATCACCGCGTACACGATAGGTTGCACGCTTTAAATCAACATCATTTCTTGTGTATTGCATTTCAGCCAAGCGCCGTAGAAGATCGCGTTGATTAATCATATCTCCACGAACAAGGTGCAACACCATCTGAAAATAAGATTCAGGCTCTCCCAAGCCATAGATTGCTGAGACTGTGGCAACGACAATGGTATCTTTTCGTTCCAATAGCGCTTTGGTTGCAGATAAGCGCATTTGTTCAATATGCTCATTTAATGATGCATCTTTATCGATAAATGTGTCCGAGGCAGGCACATAGGCTTCTGGCTGGTAATAATCGTAATACGAAACAAAATATTCCACACTATTTTCTGGAAAAAATTCTTTCATCTCCCCGTATAACTGAGCTGCCAATGTTTTATTCGGTGCCATAATCATAGCGGGACGCTGAGTTTCCATAATGACATTAGCAATAGTAAAGGTTTTACCTGACCCCGTTACTCCTAATAAACACTGATGTACTTCTCCATCATTTAACCCTTCTACTAATTGTTTAATGGCCGTTGGCTGGTCGCCTGCTGGTTGGTAATGACTTTGAATTTTAAACTGTTTTTTCACTTTTTTGTCTAATTTACAATTTTTAATTATCTAATCTGTATTTCAACCGTTGTGGTTGTAGAGCTTATAGCTCACCATTTTTTTCGTTAGCAAAAATGCTTTGCTCTTCCAAGCAATAATACATTTAGAGCACCTCTATTAATCCATCTTTCTATTCTATCAATCCGTACAGATTGAGTCATAACTCTTTAAGGAACCTCTGATTAAGTTGATTAGAATTTAGCGCAGAAAAATCGGTCGCTATTTTTTACAAATTGAGACGTAAAACAAACTATATAGTTTGTTAAAAACAACAATCGTTCAACTCACACGTTTTTAAAATTATAACTCTTAAATAATTTGTAAGCGTCCATTTAGATCGTTGTCTCTTTTTCTGCAATAAGAATATTAAATTTTCAAACTCTTCTATACTTTTACTATATATATTAGCTTGAAATAATTAAGGTTTTTCCCATGAACAACAAAACTCATCTCTATTTTTGTCTCTTTATCAGCTTATTTTATTCTTCTTATATTTTTGCTGCTATTCCAAATAAAGAACGAAGCGCCTTACTCTCTTTTTATCATTCAACAGAAGGCGCTAAATGGAAAAAAAATGATGGCTGGTTAGGAAAAATAGGGACTGAATGTACATGGTTTGGAGTAACTTGCTTAGGAGGAAAAAATGTAACCAGTTTATACCTACCAAGTAATAACTTAAATGGATCAATCCCAATAGAATTGAGTCAGCTAGGCTATATTAAGCGTATAAATCTAAACAATAATAAACTCAGTAAAACTATTCCTTCTGAACTGGGTCTGCTAAGTTTATTAAGTTCTTTACAGCTGTCATCTAATCAACTCAGCGGGTCTATTCCTGCCGAATTTGGAAACTTAAACAAATTAGGTTTACTTAGCATAAGTAGAAACCGACTTATAGGCAACATACCCAAAGAGCTTGGTAAAATAAATAGGTTACGGGCCCTTTTTCTTAATTCAAATCAACTTTCTGGATCAATTCCAGCAGAAATTGGAAGCTTAAAAGTATTGGGAGCTATTGACCTTAGTAATAATAAATTAACGGGTTCAATTCCTTCCTCATTTGGCTTATTAAATAAATTAAAAGCTTTAAAACTTAATAAGAATAACCTTCTAGGTGAAATTAAAAATTTATTTATAAATAAACCTCTCGAATTAACGCACATAGCTCTATACGATAACTGTTTTAATACCAAGGAAATTAACTCTTTTTCATTTCCAAATCGAATTAATAAGCTTGATGTTGGAAACCAAAACAAGTGCCTAAGTAACCAAGATCAAGATGTCCCATCAGTGATAACATCTAAAGAATACACTATTGAAATACCTTTAATTTATGTCTATGGACAGCCTTATAAAGTCACCTTAAATCGTTACATTAATAATCCTAAAAACCCTGGTTGGTACTGGTATGTCAGTCAAGCGACTATGCTTCGCGGAGCCAAACAACAGTCTTCATACCCTTCAGTTGAATTTAACCCACAAACAACGAATGTTACATTTAATCAAATACACTTTCGTAATAATAAAATAAAAGCAACATTGCACCGATATATTAACCCTCTTGATAAAAATGGATTCTATTATCAATATAAATAATTTAGCACTAAAAATAGCCTAAATAACTAAATAACCAGCCCAAAAATCAACTATTACCCTATAGTAGGGTTTCCAGTTTCTGTGAATTTATACTATGTTATTGGTGAAACCATTATATAAATAGACCTAGTCACTAATCTTCTATATTTTAACTAACGTAGCCGAGAAGTTAAGGGTACCTCTATTAATTGATGAATATCATTTTTAAAGAGTAACTACTCACCATACTTCTCGCAGACAAAAACTCGACTTTTATAACAACTCATTTTTTTATTTACTCTTTAGTACAACCGACAACTAAGATATAAGAATTGTAAAGTTATCCACCCAGTGGTTTAGAAAGATTGTCTGTAGTACGACCTATATCAGGTTTAGAATTACTGTAGGCTTGATTGATTCTTATTTTAAATTTTTTTATGTATTGATCTTCATCAATGCATCATACAGCTGATTATGCTAAGGTTATTCTAAGCAGGATTTTGACCTCTAGCTTCTAACTAGAGTCAGGAGTTGGATGGCTTACAGTAGAGCTTAATCCAGAACATTATTTAATAATGCTTTATTATTAAATAATCAATCGAAAAATAAGGGAGTATGTCATGTTGTTTATTAAGTTTATATTAGCTTGTTTATTATTTATTTTCCCTTCTAGTGTGCTCGCAGTTGATTATCATCTGCCTCATAATCAATGGAGAATGGTTTCTTTACCCGCTGCCCCACCCCTCGGTAACAATACCGTTGAACAAGTTTTTGGTGATGATTTTGGTGCAGAGGCTATTAATTATGGTCAGACTTGGAAGCTTTATTTATATGATAGAGCAGCAAATAAATATGAATTATTGGTATATGGAAGCCCCCTTGAACAAGGACAAGGCTATTGGATAATCCAACAATCAGGTAACACGGTTACATTGGATTTACCTAATGGCAGTGTCAATACGCCCAATAATGGTGAAATCAATTTGCTACCTGCACAAGGAGGAGCTGCTAAACAATGGAGCCTTGTAGGTAATCCCTTCTCTCTGCCGAAAAATCTTAGTCAGTTTTCTGTAAAAACTAGCAATGGCATATGCTCAGCTCCAAATTGTGATTTTGATAATGCAAGTACGGAGGGAATTTTACATAAAGCAGTATGGCGTTATACGGGGTCTAAATATCAACAGATCGAGGGGAATTATGTACTTAATCCATGGGATGGGTTTTGGAGTGCAGCCCTTGGGCAGTCAAATGGTCTAAATTCATTGTCCCTTGTGTACTCAACGAATCAGGTCTATCCACCTCAAAGCCAATTTACATCCATTCCTACTGATAATATTATCCAGCAACCACCGGCTTATTTAGCATCATATGTTGATCCAGAATTTGGTACTCTGGTGACGAGAGCCACAGATAGAGCAAACCAAAATTCTAACGCACATCCATATCCAAAGCAGGGTTCAGCATGGAATAGTGATATGACGTTACTTAAAATGCAGTATAGGCTCTATGATGCGAATTCTTTCCAAGAAATCCCACTGACATTAGCTCTAAATGGAGATCAAGCCTATAGTAAATTAGGCTCTCCTACACATGGCCCTGCAGATATGAGATGGTCTAAAAAGGCTCCCAATGTAATGTATGTGCTAGATAGTAGTAAAAGATTCAAAAAAATGGAGCTAAATGCAGGTAGAACAGACATGAACCCGCCTGTCATTTTGCATGATTTTTCTAACGATGGATATAGCAAAATTACCACAGGAAACAACGAGGGGAACCTCGATTATAATGATGAATATATTGTTTTTGCTGCACAAAAAGTAGGTGATGAAAGGGTATATGCTGTCTTGTATGAGATCTCGACAGATACGGTTAAGTGGGAAAAACTAATTCCCTATGGCTTATGGAATAAACATAATTCTCATCCAGATAATTTTGATTGGATTACTATCTCTCCTTATGGCGACTATATTGTTGTAAGCACTACACACCGTATATACGTGTATGATAAAAATTTCGAAAATGAGTTTTTACTTGCTTCTTCTGCAGCTCATGGTGATATAGGTATTAATCAAAATGGTGAGCAGGTCTATGTACAATTTGTGTTTTCTGGAGAGCAGGGGATTTGGTCTTACAATCTTAAAACAAAGGAAAAGATAAAACTACTTCCTAGTAAGTATAACGGCGGCCATATTTCATGCAAAAATATTAAGCGCCCAGGTTGGTGTTATGTAAACACAAGCCAAGAGAGTTATAAGGAGGTATTTGCCTTAAAGCTTGATAAAGGAACCGGTACAGTAGAACGTTTTGCACAAACACATGGCAGCATAAATAATAGAGGATGTACACAAGTTAACGTGAGTCCAGATGGAACAAAAGTTCTCTTTTCTAGTGATTGGAGTCTAGGTTCTGCTGAGGATTATGCTTATGATAAGGCTCATAAATATGGATGTGGAAACGATCCAGATCGTAAGGTCAAGATAGACACTTATCATGTAACGGTAAACGGACAATAATTTATTTGTAAAATAAGTTCGTACACTCTAAAGTTGGTAGAGAATACTTGTTCTCTACCACAAAGCGACCAAATAATTATTACATATTAAATGCGAAAGAATAGAAAATGTAATTTATTTTGAGAAGCATGAATAGGCTGGGATGGGAGCAGTTGGTTTATTTCGCTATGCAACAGACATCAAAAAAATGGACATGTCCATTAGGAATGGAAAAACGGCTTTAATCAGGTTTATGATCGAATTTGAAAGCGGATTGAAATATTATATTTAAAATGGTTGTTACACATAATCATCTAAAGTCTCCTGATTTTTAATGACTTTAAGCCGATAACAATCTTCCATATCCTTACTATAAAAGTCAGTACTAACCCATAAATCAGCTATAGCAGCCAACCGGTCATTTATATAAACCAAAGGGATATAATTTCTCTCCCACGGAGGAATAGCTTTTTCTTGATATAATTTTTTAAGAGAATGAGACCCTATTCTATTAGGGAGCTTAATCTTTTCAGATCCTTTTCTGAACTTTATACTTACCTTTGAGTTATTCCATAATGTTTTAGGAATCCCTTCAGGAGATTCAATCATAATTAAACTCTCCCCTCGCCTAAATTCCATCTTCTTTTGCCCTGTAGGCCAGGTCATATCCAGCATCACTTGACCATTTTTTTCCTGCCTTAAACAATATATCTTTCCTCTATATCGTTTAATAAAACAACCCTGCTCTTGTATTCTTGGGTTTGCACTTGCTTTAGCCATAATCACTTCATTAATAATATTCTCTACTTTTTTTTCTGATGGCATTCGTAATTTCATGATACCGAACCATTGTCTAATGACTAGATATTGTTCTTCATCGTCTAACGCAAGCAATGGGTCAATGTTCAGTGCTTGGTCTGTTTCATCAACAACATCATTCAGCAGTTGTTTTGATAACCCTTGAATTATTTGATCGCTATTTGCACAGTGACGGGCAGACCGTGCAATTGTTTTATCTATTGCTGACCATCGCTGCTTTAACTTAGGGATAATTTGGTTTCGTAAATAATTTCGGTCAAAATCATCACACAGGTTACTTGGGTCTTCAACCCACTGCAAACTATTATCTTTTGCATAATCAGTAATATTCTGCTTTGAAACATCCAAAAAAGGTCGCAACATTAACCCTTTACCAAAAACTATAGATAAAGGCATACCAGAAAGACCTCGAACACCAGCTCCTCGAAAGAGTTGTAACAAAACTGTTTCCATCTGGTCTTCCTGGTGCTGAGCTAACAAGAGTACGTCATTCTTATTCAATATTGCTTTTAAAGCAGAATAACGCGCATCTCTTGCAGCTTCTTCAGGGCTCTTCCCTATTGTTTTTTGTGCATCAACGCTGATACCCCTAAATTTCATTCCTAATGTTAAAGCAACAACTTTGCAGTGTGATAACCACTGAATAGCCTCTTTCTGCAATCCATGATTAACATAAACTGCTGTAACTTTTGGTTTTAGCTTAGCTATCGTAGAAATTAAATGGAGGAGTACATGAGAATCAACACCTCCACTGTAGGCAACAAAAATATTTTCAGTTTCTGGAGGAAGGACAGAAAGAATAGATTCTTGCATCAACATAAGGACTTGTAAAAAGTTAATTCAATCATTTGTAAGGTTATTAAAAACCATTTTTGAAGATATCTTGTGTTAACCAACAAACTTATTTTATGCCTTTTCTAAACGAAAAAGACCGACATAAGTCGGCCTTTAAAATAAGCGATGAAATCAAAAGAATTTATTTAACAGCTTCTTCTATAAATGAGCCGAAACTCATAATGCGAGAATAACGTTTATCCAGCAGGTCATCTACATCTTCTCTTTTAACCTCGTCTAAAAGCTTAATTAAGGTTTTACGTAAGCTTAATGCTATTTTATGATGATCTCTATGTCCACCACCAACAGGCTCTCGAACGACTTCATCTAAAAAGCCCTGGGCACGTACTCTATCAGAAGTAATCCCCATTGCTTCAGCGGCTAATTTTGATTTATCAGCACTTTTCCATAAGATAGAGGCACACCCCTCTGGTGAGATGACCGAATAGATACTGTATTCCAGCATAACTAATCTATCTCCTACGCCTATAGCCAATGCTCCACCAGAACCCCCTTCACCAATTACCGTACAAATAACAGGTGTTCTTAGCTTAGACATTTCAAATAAATTTCTAGCAATCGCTTCACTTTGCCCTCGCTCTTCAGCGCCAATTCCTGGGTAAGCCCCAGGGGTATCAATTAAACAGATAATGGGTAACCTAAACCGTTCGGCCATTTTCATTATTCGCAAAGCTTTACGATAGCCTTCTGGCCGAGGCATACCAAAGTTACGGCGCACCTTTTCTTTAGTATCTCGTCCTTTTTGGTGGCCAATAATCATGATTGGCTGCCCTTCTAACTTTGCAAGACCACATACGATAGCTGGGTCATCAGCATATGTTCTATCTCCATGTAATTCATGGAAATCAGTAAACATATATTTTATATAATCTAAGGTGTAAGGACGCTCAGGATGTCTTGACAGTTGAGAGATTTGCCAGTCTGATAAATTAGCAAAAATTGACTCTGTTAGACGTTCACTTTTTTCTTCTAATTGTTTAAGGGTATCTGAAATATTAATTTCATTATCAAACTCCACCTTACGAAGTTCCTCAATTTTCGCCTCTAACTCAGCGATAGGTTGTTCAAAGTCTAGAAATTTTAGATCCATAGAAACCTGATAAATTCAAAGTATTAATGATTGACTGATGATTTTATAGAAAAAATGAAATTAATTCTTGATAATTTCAGTTAAATCTACAAAAAAATATTTTTCTTTCCTTCACTATTAAAGCTGAGATTGTTTAATACCTAACTATCATGATAATAATGTTGAGATTAATTTTGCAGTTCTCTCAGTTGCCCCTTGATTATCTTTTAAAAAATCAAACATAATAGTGGTCATTTTTTTTCTATCTTCTGCATTGTTATATAAATGTATTATTGTTGCCATAATCTCTAACCTATCCATACACTGTATTGCAGCCCCAATATCCACAACATTTTTGGCAATTTCTTTAGAGTTGGTCATATAAGGTCCAAAAATCACTGGAGTATCCATCGCCGCAGGTTCTAGAATATTATGCCCTCCAATAGGAACCATACTACCACCAACAAAGCTTATATCAGCAGTACCATATAACAATTTCAGTTCACCCATAGTGTCAGCAATATAAACATCTGTATTTGGCGTACAAGCCTTCTGACTACTTCTCATACATGTTTTAAGATGCATTTTTTCAGCAAGTTTCTTTACATCCTCAAACCGTTCTGGATGTCTTGGCACCACCAATAAAAGAAGCTCAGGTATTTGTTTTTTTAACTTAGGATACAGATCAAAAAAAATAATTTCTTCATCGCTATGCGTGCTTGCTATTATCCAAGTAAATCGACCAGAAAATAACTGAGCCTTAAGATCCTGAGCCTGCTGGATAATTTTTTTATCTATTTCAATATCAAATTTTAAATTACCAATAGCCTCAATAGTATTATCTTTAGCTCCAATCTCTATAAACCTTTCTTTGTCCTCTTCTGTTTGAGTAGAAATCTGAGTAACACAAGCCAATGCAGGCTTAACTAATCCTGGGATTTTCTTATATCCCTTCGCTGATTTTGCAGAGAGCCGAGCATTAATTATCAAAAGAGGAATTTGATTTTGAGAACATTGCTCATAAAGATTAGGCCATATTTCTTTCTCCATTACAATGACAATTTTGGGATGAAAGACGGTCAAAAATCTTTTGATAACAATCGGTAAGTCATAGGGTAAATAAACATGCGATACAGTATTTGATAATTCTGCTTGAACTCGTGCTGATCCTGTGGGTGTTGTTGTGGTAACAAGAAAGTTATCAGAAGAGTATTGTTTTTGTAAGTGCTTAATAAGAGGAAAAACTGCGACAGATTCACCAACAGATACAGCATGAACCCAGATAACATTTCTTGAATATTTTTGATTATACAAAGCAAAACGTTCTGTCCAACGTTTTCGATATTCAGGTGCTTTAAAACCACGCAAAAATAGACGTAATAGAATTAGAGGGGTTATCAGATAAAATAGAACAGTATAGATATGTCGCATGAAGACTATTCGAGAATTTTCTCTATTTATTTAACCATTCCATATAAAGGCATACGCCTTCCTCTACTGATTTGAATTGATGTTCACAGCCAGAAGTTCTAAGTTTCTCTAAATTAGCTTCAGTATAACTTTGATAGCAGCCTTTTAAATGCTCTGGAAATGGTATGTACTCAAGACTTCCTTTTTGATGGTAATTCAATACTGCATTTGCCACATCATTAAAAGTTTGACTACGACCGGTGCCTGTATTGTAGATCCCTGATACTTGAGGATTATCCAAAAACCATAAATTAATATCTACAACATCACCCACATAAACAAAATCACGTTGCTGTTCGCCATTTCCATATCCATCACAACCTTCAAAAAGCCGAATAACATCGGATTCTAACAATTGATTATTCAAATGATAAGCAACACTCGCCATGCTACCTTTATGCTCTTCGTGTGGGCCGTATACATTAAAATATCGTAAGCCAACAACTTGAGCTGTTAATTTAGATTGAAACTGCCGAAGATATTGATCAAACTGAAATTTTGAATAGCCATAAACATTGAGTGGTTTTTCAAATTGCAGTTCTTCTTTGAAATGATCATCTGCGCCATAAACAGCTGCACTAGATGCATAAATCAATGGAATTTTCTGATCCTGGCAATAATGAAATAATACTTTTGTATATTCGTAATTATTCTCCATCATGTATCGCCCATCCCACTCTGTGGTTGAAGAGCAAGCGCCTTGATGAAAAATGGCTTCTATCGTTTTATGACGAAAAAAACCTTGCTGTAATTTTTCTAAAAAATCCTTTTTATCTAAATAATCAGTTATCTGACAATCAACCAAGTTTTTATACTTAATTCCATTTGTCAAATTATCAACCACTAAAATATCATCGTAACCGCGCTGATTTAATCCCAGCACAATATTACTACCGATAAAACCAGCACCTCCGGTTACGATAATCATTTTATCTACTCATTAAGCTTCAGCAGAAATTTCAATTGATTTCTTAACCGTTACATCTGTATGTAACGAAATATCAATTTCATAAGTACCAATGTGGCGAATAACACCATCTGGCATTCTTACTTCATGCTTTTCAATTTTAACGCCAGCAGCAGTCATTGCATCCGCAATATTTTGTGTACCGACAGAGCCGAATAACTTGCCTTCATCACCCGCTTTATGGCTGATAACAATGTCCACTTTATTTAATGCATTTTCACGAGTTTGAGCTGCTGCTAATTTATCAGCAGCCACTTTCTCTAATCCTGCACGACGCGCTTCAAACTCTTTTAATTTTTCTGCCGTAGCAGGAACAGCCTTACCTTGTGGTACAAGATAATTTCTAGCATAACCCGCTTTAATACTAACTTTATCACCTAAACCACCTAAGTTAGCTATTTTTTCAAGAAGAATTACTTCCATCTTTTAATACCCCTTACATCGATTTTACATCGAACAACAAGAACTATTTAGTTCCCGATTTATTTAAAATTTTACTTCGTAAGTCCAACCAAGTATCTACCAGCCCCAAAATAACTACAATAGCAATCACATGAGGAACTAACACTAATGTTATATACAGAAATGGAACCATAAACCGCTTTGTTTTCATGATTGAAAAAGCAGTATGTAATATTGCAGTACCAACAAAGGTATATAACACAATAAAAAGAATGGCCACATTAAAACATACTTCAGAAATAGTACCCGTAATTATAAAACCTATTGCTAAAACAAAAATACTAACAGAAGCCACTATTGGGTGAACCCTAAGTGCTAAATATTCCTCTTTAAACCCACCTGGATTATAAAGTGTAGATTGCCACCATCTCGCTAAAAAAAGACCAAATAACAATCCGTAAACACTTCCGGCAGCAATCCCACCTGTCATAAAGTGAGAAAACAATTGGATAGATTGTTTAACTTTATCCATTGGTATTTCGGAGTTACCCGCTTCAATTATAGGTTGAACCATTTGTCCTAAAATTGAATGCCATAATGTAGCAGGATCATCGACATAAAGATAAAACCCTATTACACCAACAGCGCCAAGTAATACTGCGATATTTACTGCTACTGACAGATGCTTCCCTTCTCTTAATACAATTGATATTAGCCAAATGGGTAGCCATAAAACCAAACCATAAAGCAAGGCAAATTGAAAATTACCAAAAAGAAAAAAACCTAATATTGCCGCAGAAAGACAAGAGCTAATAAGAACATAGAACCCTTCATTTCCTCCACGTCTTAAAGTAACTAGTGCTACTGAAGCTGAACTTACAATACTTACGGGCGGGAAAAATAAAGATAGCAATGCTAAGGGGGATGCGACCAAAATGGCTTGCATCCTTCCCTGCATTATATAAGCTGCTAAAAATTTCACTTCACCCTTACCCCAAAAAACTTATTTATGTGCGTCGCAAAAAGGCAATAAAGCAACATATCTTGCTTGTTTTATTGCTGTAGACAATTGTCTTTGGTACTTCGCAGGTGTATAAGTAATACGACTAGGAACAATTTTACCTGTTTCTGTAATATATTCACTTAACAAATCTAAGTTTTTATAATCAATTTCAGGAGCACCTTCAGCTCCAAACTGACCTTTTTTATTTCGTTTCATGTTATTTGCCATGATAATCCTCTTAAATCCTTATCTACCGTTATTTAGAATCTGTTGCTTCTTCAGATGATTTTTTCTCATCAACTTCAGCAGTCTTTTCTTCAGATGGTTTTTCTTCAGTTGGTTTTTCTTCAGTTGGCTTTTCTTCAACTTTAGTTTCAACCTTTTTTGTTTCAGCTTCTTTCTTTTGCTCTTCTACATTTTCTAACGCAATTAAAGAAGTTTCAGTTATCGCTTCTTTTTTTGCTAATGTCATACTGCGTAAAATCGCGTCATTAAAGCGAAACCCACTCTCTAACTCATCTAAAGTTGGTTGATCACATTCAATATTCATCAACACATAATGTGCTTTGTGAATTTTTTTGATTGGATAGGCTAAGTGCCTACGTCCCCAATCTTCTAAACGATGTATTTTACCCGAAGCATCTTCTATAGTAGATTTATAACGATCAATCATTCCTTGAACCTGGGAACTTTGGTCAGGATGTACTAAAAAGATAATTTCATAATGTCGCATCTTTTCTCCTTTCGGTTAAGCCTCCCACTTTGCCAATCAAAGCGGTAAAGCAAGGATAGAGTTTAAAACTCCATTGAACTCCCCATTATAATTTCATTTCATTGAATTGCAAAATTTTTTTAAAATTAAAGAACGTGTAGTCGTTTCTATCTAGAAAATTTGATTCAGAAAAAGCTAAAGTCATAATCTTACTATAGAATTAATAACTTTATTTCTTTAACAAAGGAAATAAAAAATAGATTAGAACTAAATGGAGCCACTTAGATAAAGAAGAGAAGTAATACTAGGCTTTCAAGATAATAATTCAACAAACTCTTTGGCTGGCACTGGTTTACTAAAATAATAACCTTGATATTCAGCACAATTAAGTTCTTGAAGAATATTTAATTGCTCAATTGTTTCAACACCTTCTGCAACAACATGTAAACCAAGACTACTTGCCATTGCCAAAACCGCTTTAACGATAACCAAATTGCTTGGTTTTGTAAGAATGCCAGCAATGAACGATTGATCAATTTTTAATTCATCGACAGGAAAACTATTTAGATAACTTAATGATGAATATCCTGTTCCAAAGTCATCAATTGAAAGTTTTATTCCCATTTCCTTCAACCGATTTAATACTTCTATATTCTCTTTAGCATTTTCCATTATTGCATTTTCTGTTAGCTCCAATTTGATATATTTGGGATCTAACTTTGTTTTCTCAAGCGCATCTCTAACGGTTCCAATTACTCGTCCTTGTCGAAAACTTTGACTTGTAATATTAATTGAAACAGGAACAATATTTTTACCCACTGCTTTCCATGCTTTTTGCTGTCCACAGGCTGATTGAAAAGCCCATTCATCTATTACGGGTAAAAGATTAATTTCTTCAGCTAATGGAATAAAAACTGACGGCGAAACTAATCCATTCTTAGGATGATTCCATCGCATGAGAGCCTCTGCACCTATAATTTGTCCCGTTTGAACATTCAATTTAGGTTGGTAAAACATTTCCAGTTCATCTCGACCGGCAGCTTTCCTTAACTCATTAGCCATTTTTAACTGACTTATAGATTTAGTATTCAATCCATCAGCATAAAATTGAAAACCATTACCACCTTGTTGCTTAGCATGCGTTAAAGCAATATCAGCATGCTTAAGTATCGTATTTAGTTCATGACCATCTCGAGGAAAAACGGCTATACCAATACTAATGGTAACGTACAGTTCATACAGCTTCGGGTGGCATGCCGGCTCTATTATTTTTACAATCCTTTTGACTATGGGAAAAATATCATCAAGATGTTTAATATTAGGCAGTAACACGGCAAATTCATTTCCCCCAATTCGGCTTAATCCTGTTTGGGACAAATCCTGTCCAAACTTACCAATAGTATCACTATAACGAAGGCATTCTTTTAGCCGTTGCGAAATCATTTGTAACAGGACATCCCCAACATCAGGCCCTAAAGTATCGTTAATTTCTTTAAATCGATCTATATCAAGCTTTAGAATTGAACCCGAAATTTTTTCCTGTATTGATTTGTGTAATGCCCATTCCAAGTGCCTTGTAAAAGTTTGTCGGTTTGGTAAGTCAGTTAACACATCAAAGTGTGCTAGCTTATCTTGATACACCTTTGCTGCAAGTGTATTTCTAATTCGGAGTATTAATTCACTAGAATCTACAGGCTTACCCAAAAAGTCATTAGCGCCCAAACGAAGTGCTTTTAACTTTGTTTCTGCATCAGTTGAAGATGTTAAAATAATAACTGGGGTGTATTTAGTTTCTTCGACAGCACGAATACGCTTAAGAATATCAAACCCACTCACTTTAGGCATTTTCAGGTCAAGCAAAACAACATCGGGTTTCTTGGCATCTAACAGCTCGAAGGCTTTGACTGAATCATGAGTGGTAATAAAATTTTTGTAGCCCACTTCTTCTAGAAATATTTTTACCATTTCAGTATTGATGGGCTCATCATCAATCATCATGATTTTTGCACTCGTCAAACTTTCGAATTGACTATCTGAATCAAACAAAGGCTCACTCTGCTTATAATCTTTGATTTTTTTTAATTCCGAAGCTTCTGGATCATTAAAATGATCACTCATATCAATTGGTCACCCTTCCAATGTATATTCTTTTTCATAATTTCAAGCATCTCATTTATAACGCAGAATTAACTCTTACAAAAATAAATCAAAAAATATCACTTTCATTAATTATAGTTAGGTATTTTTTTTATGCTGATAATTAATTTATGTGACCACTAATCGTTTACTCAATTGCTGTAAAGCTATAATAACCTCAGCACAAACCACTGCATTTTCTTCTTTGGCAAATTCTTCTAGTGACTCTGCTGGCTCAGTAAACACGTCAAAACCTACTGTTCCACCGGCACCTTTCAACCAATGTCCCAGGTCTACTAATTCTTCATAATCTTGACTTTGTAAAGCATTATCCATTACAACAACCTGTTCTTTCAGGCGCTGTATAAATGTTCCAATAATAGGATGAAACTTAGGAATCGCAGCTAATCTAGAACAAATAGGCTCCCTTTCATGATTTAAATTCTCGTCAACATTAGAAGAATCTGTCGCTATTAAATCATCAGTCTTTATAGGCTTCTGTTTACACAATTTCGCGCCTAATTCTTCTGCCAGCACACCAATAAGTTTCTCTATATCGATAGGTTTAGCATGGTAACCAGAATAACCAGCTGAAAAACAATCCTTTTCGAATCCTTTCATTGCATGTGCTGTCAATGCAATAACAGGACAAGTTAAGCCATTTTCTCGCATTTTTTTAACCGAAGTAAAACCATCCATAACAGGCATTTGCACATCCATTAAGATGATATCAAAAGATGTTTGTATTGCTCTATCCAGCGCATCTTTTCCATTAACTGCTAACACTATATTTAGCCCTGCATCTTTTAAGACCAATTCTAATAGCTCTCTATTTTCTTTACCGTCATCAACAACCAACACTTGAGAGTCAGGAAACTCCCAATACTTTCGCTCTTGATTATTTATTGAATTGACTTTCATTAGAGCAGCTTCTGGCTCTATAAACCTTACACCGTCCAGTGACCCTGAATTAATAGAGACTGAAAAACAACTCCCCTTACCCAACTCACTATTAACAGTAATCCCTCCACCCAGTGCATTAGCAAATTTTTCACTAATGGAAAGCCCTAAACCTGTACCACCAAACCGTCTAGTGACAGTACTATCCGCTTGAACAAAGGGATCAAAAATAGCACTAAGACTTGATTCCTCCATTCCAATTCCTGTATCAACAATATTTATTTCAATTGTTGATTCTTTTTTTGTTAATGCCCTAAGACTCACAGTAACACCTCCTTTATCCGTAAACTTAATTGCATTTCCAATCAGATTAGTCACAATTTGACGTACCCGGGATGGGTCAGAATTGATAGTTTCAGGAATTGCTCCCTCTATCTTAAAATCCAAATAGATATCTTTTTCTCTTGCTCTAACAGAAAGCACATTCACTACATCTGCAATAATTTCTTGTGGTGCGAACCCTATTTTTTCAATTTCAAGATGTCCCGCTTCTACTTTAGATAAATCAAGAATGTCGTTAATCAATTCCAACAAATGCTGCCCACTCGAATGAATCGTTTCTAAATGTTTTTTTGAATCTGACTTAGTCCCCCCATACCCTCGTTGCAATACTTCTGTAAATCCAAGAATTGCATTCATAGGTGTACGAATTTCATGGCTCATGTTGGCTAGAAATTCACTTTTAGCTTGGTTAGCTGATTCTGCTAAATTTTTAGATTTTCGTAATTCTATTTCCTTTTTTTCAAGTTCGGTTACATCCTGAAAACTGATTAAAACACCATTACTTTTATTTCCATTCCCTAATACAAGAGAACAGTTAACAATAAAAGACCTTTTAATATCCTGAGCATCCATTAAATTAATCATACGACTTTTAATGTTGACACCCTCTTTAATCGCATCAATCCAAGGAAACCTTATATCTTCTTCATCTCCAACCCAATTTAAACTAGTCGCACTTCGACCGATCAGCTCTTCTTGCGAAATTCCAACAACAGTAGCAAAGGCTTCATTAGCCAACACTATATATTCATTTGGATCGACGACCAACAACCCTTCTGTCAATGTATCTAAAGCCGAACGCACCCGCCCTGGAACTGCACGAGACGGATCTAACTGCCGTAACATTTTAGAGAGATAGAAATAAAATGCGATAAAACTACTAACTGCAACAAAAAAAACCAGCTGGTATTTACTAGAAAAAACAACACCCTTCCATCCTTTTTCAGAAAGCTGCTTGTATTTCAACTCTATAACACCCCACTTTTGTTTTCCTGCCCATAGTGGAACAAGTACTTGTGAATCTGTTGAATACTCACCCTCTATTTCTTCCCAAAGTTGATGATGATTCCCAATCAAAATAATTGCTTTTCCATTTTTATGCTTAACTGCAGCAGATTGAATATCATCATTTCGATTAACAATTAACTCTAAATCTCCTTTTAATCGACGAATATCTTTCTGAGTAATAAATGCAGAGCTATTGGCCGCTATAGCCTCAGCAAGTGCAGTACGACTTTTTCGTAATTCAGCAGTTTGATCGGGAATAAGCTCCAGATATAGAGCAGATAGCAGTAAGCTAATAACAATAAAGGACTCTCCCATTGCAATATGAAATTTAGCAGACAAGCCTTTCATGCTATTGCGTTCCTCTCAAAATAATATATTTTCATATCTTTTAGGATAGTGTTCTAATCAATGGGAGGAAGATAATTTTAATTTAACGACCTCCCCCCCTTTCTTAATCAAAGATGCTAATGAATCACCGCTTTTCTCATCATCAGTTGATATGTTATTTAGGCTAGTAATAACAGGAAGAGGATCTACCATCCGCCATGCTGGCAATGAAGAAAGAGCTGTACTTAACAACACTCCTCCTCGCACCAACCAGATAACATACCCAATGGACAAGCCCGTTGTTACCGTAATACTAGATCCAACGACTGTTTTTTCAAGGTGGACAACTTCATCCTGTATTTCTCGAAACAAATCCAGACTTTGCATAAATCCACTTTCCTCTGTTAAAAACTGTAAAACCTTTGTTTCAATTTCAAAGTATGAAAACTGAGGGATTATTTTAGTATTAACAATAAATGCTTTAGCCTTAATTAAAATATTCTCAACTGCCCAGAGTTCTTCATATTTTTGAGAATTATCAAACCTATCTATAGTTTCTGAAAATCTAATTGTAATGTCATTCTCACTTTCTCCTATCACTCTCAACATTTCATTATCCCCTTTCATAAAAAAGTTCATATTGTCTGTGCGACTTATCATATCCTCAGCCTCTATAGGTTCACTAAGGGTACTTTCAGTTACTATTGCTTTGGTGGATATAGGTTTAGAATTTTCTGAGGGCATTTCTGTCAATATTGAATAAGAAAACTCTCCTTCATTTTTCACAACATTTTCTGGTTCTGTACCCCGTATATTTTGCAATTCTTGAATATCTATTTGTACTGTTGAAGTATCCGTCAAACCTTGACTGTCAGTAACTTGTATTACCAAAGAAACAATAGAACTGTCTTGATTAATGAGTATTTTAGGGTTACTTACAATAAGATTTCCTGTTCCATCAATAACAAAAGCATTTAATTCATTACCTCCCACAATACGATAAGAAAAGCTTTCGTTATTATCTGGGTCAGTAGCAATCAAAGTAGAAACTAATGCTCCATCATTACTTTGCCCATCAAGAACAACAGATTGATCTAACAAATTAGGTGCTTCAGCCACATCCTCAATTTGAATAGATAATAACTGGGTATAAATCCCACCATTACCATCATTAACTGTAATCTCAATTGAATAAGTATTATCACGATTAGAGTCAACTGGACTCTCAAAATCCGGTGCTGCTTTAAATGATAATTCTCCTGTATGATTATCCAACAAAAATAGTGCCCTATCAGCACCACCAGAGAGAGAATAGCTTAGGCTTTGCTCGGGCTGATTTTGATCCTCTGCAACCACAGTAGTGACATTACTTTTATTTTCTGCAAGTGTAATTGAATTTCCCGATGTTATAACAGGTTGTTCGTTTAGATTATTAACATTAATTGTAAATATTTCTTCATGACTTATCCCTCTTGAGTCTATTGCACTCACCGTCACCTGATAAGATGATTGATTTTCAAAATCTAACACACCATCATTAAGGATTAATTCATTATGACTAGACCCCCCAATTAAAAACTTACCTTGATCAATCCCACCTACAATTTGATAACTATGAGCATCTTCATCAGAAGAAATAATTGAACCTATTGTTACACCAGCACTTGTATCAAGATGCTCATCGATAAAATTATTTGTTAAAGAAATAGAATTAGGAGTTTCATTAATGTCTGTTAATCCAATGCTAATAGTCGCTGTATTACTAAGGTGCCCTACTCCGTTATCCGTCACTTGAACTGTTAAATTAAATATCGGCGTGGTTTCATAATCTAGCTGATTGCTATCTGCAACGGTAATCTCCCCCGTCACATTGTTTATCGAAAAAGCATTTAAACGGTTACCCGCTGTAATGGAATAACTCAAACTATCTGCTACATCCGGATCTGAAGCAATAACAGTACCGACAACATTTCCATTCTGACTATTTTCAGCCAATAAAAAAGATTGATCATTAATGATAGGAAGTCCATTAATCGGACTTATATTAATACTGATGACCGCAGTGCTAATTAAAGTACCTATTCCATCATCCGTAACTTGAACCGTTAAATTGAACATTGAAAAAGTTTCAAAATCAAGTTGACTGCTATCAGCTATCGTAATAACACCTGTGCTGCTTATCGTAAAAATATTTAAATCATTTCCTGTAGTGATTGAAAAGCTTAAATAATCTCCTGCATCTGGGTCAGTCGCAAAAACTGTTCCCACTATACTTCCATTTAAGCTATTTTCTGGAAGCATAAAAGTTTGATTTATAATAATGGGAAGCTCATTAACACCACTTAGATTAATCGTTATTACTCCAGTATCATTTAAATGACCTATCCCATCATCAGTCACTTTAACCGTTAAATTAAACGTTGAGATGGTTTCAAAATCTAGCTGATTACTATCAGCTACCGTAATAACACCTGTGCTACTTATCGCAAAAGTATTTAAATCATTTCCTGTAGTGATTGAAAAGCTTAAATTATCTCCTGCATCCGAGTCAGTCGCAAAAACTGTTCCCACTATACTTCCATTTAGGCTATTTTCTGGAAGCGTAAAGGTTTGATTTATAATAACGGGAAGCTCATTAACATCACTTAAATTAATTGTTATTACTGCAGTATCACTTAAATGACCTATCCCATCATCAGTCACTTTAACCGTTAAATTAAACGTTGAAGTCATTTCAAAATCCAGTTGACTACTATCAGCTACCGTAATAACGCCTGTGCTACTTATCGCAAAAGTATTTAAATCATTTCCTGTAATGATTGAAAAGCTTAAATTATCTCCTGCATCTGAGTCAGTCGCAAAAACTGTTCCCACTATACTTCCATTTAGGCTATTTTCTGGAAGCGTAAAGGTTTGGTTTGTAATAACGGGAAGCTCATTAACATCACTTAAATTAATCGTTATTACTGCCGTATCACTTAAATGACCTATCCCATCATCAGTCACTTTAACCGTTAAATTAAACGTTGAAGTAGTTTCAAAATCCAGTTGACTACTATCAGCTACCGTAATAACGCCTGTGCTACTTATCGCAAAAGTATTTAAATCGTTTCCTACAGTGATAGTGAAACTTAAATTATCTCCAGCATCAGGGTCAGTTGCTATTACGCTACCTACTGTACTTCCATTTAAGCTGTTTTCTAGAAGTGTAAAGGACTGATCAGTGATAACGGGAACATGATTTATATTATTAACCGTAATTTCTGTTGTTGTACTATCGATTCCCCCATACCCATCATCTACTTGTAATCCTATGGTATAGACGCCACCATCATTAATGCCATAGCTTTGTAAAGTTGGCCAACTGATGACTGGATTTTCACCCACAACGTCACCGTAGACCATGTCATTGTTAAGATCCCATGAAAAAGTGAGATTATCAAGATCTGGATCTGATGAATTAGCTCCGTCAAGAGCAATGGAATTCCCTTCATCAATAACATAAGTTCCTGTATCGGCAGTGGGTGGATTATTTTGAGCTACTGTTGTAACAGCAGATAATGCCTCCTTACCATTCGATAAACCAATATCGTTGCCTTGCAAAATTAACGTCGCAATAACTGCTCCATTATTATTGCCAGCATTTAGTGTCGTGTGTGTTACTTGTAGAGAAAATAGATCCCACTTTTCTACACTGATATTATTACTACCGATAGTCGAGGCATGAGCCGTTGTTAAAATAAGCGTTCCAGATGAGAGTGAATGCCCTCCAATAAGGGTAGTATTCTCTATAAGATCAATACCGAGTAACTCTTTCGTTATACTAATATTGCTATCAGTACCATTGATTAAAATTGATTGAGAGCCATTAGTTTGTCCACTACCCACCTGATTTGTTTCCCAAAGGAATATTTTATTACTTCCATCGACAATCAGAAAATCCCCAGCCTGAACCGTATAATCACCAATCAAAGTATTCTGCTCAATCAGAGTAATCCCTTGAATATTAGATCCGATTGGGTTTTCAAGCAGCATAAAAAAAGTACCTGAAGAATAATCACCCGATGTGTCTGGCCTAAATATAAACACATCTTCTTTTGTAACAAAAAGCCCTGGTAAACTTTCATTAGTTTCGGTTGATATTAATAGATCTCCTTCAAATAAATTAAAATTAGAAGCACCCATTTGAATATTATTACTGACGTAATGAATAGAATCGATCCCAGTATTTCCATCGCCAAACGTATCTAAATTAAAGTTAGCAAATAAAGCGCCTGTAGTTTCACCTGAAACCGGTTCAAGTTGAAGACCAGGATTCCCAAATTGGAGTAGTTCACCTTCTGACCATGCATTAAGACCTGCTGCTCCTGATGAATTAACATCATCAAGAGTACTTAAAAGAAAGTCTGCTTTAGAAATAAGGGATGAGGGATTCTGATCCCATAAAAAAAACAAAGGCTGTGTTAATGTTTGTCCGGTATTCGTTTCCAATACATTTTTATCACCCCACATCCGTCCATCCCAAGAAATAAAATGAGCATCCCCACCTACATCAAGTGCTGTTAACATAATTTGATTCGTCTCTGGGCGAGAAACTAATGAGACAGTTCGTACAAGGTTATCCAGGGTTGTTACATCAGATTCACCGAACCAACCATCAATAGAATTCCAGGTACGAAAGCCCGGATGATTATTCCCTTGACTATATACAGCTAAAATATTTCCAGATTCGCTTTCAAATGCAACTGTAACACCTAAAAAACCTGAAGAGACTTCATTCTCTGTCGCTAACAGGCTTGCCACCCAAGCATCACCATCCCATATCGACAACCAGGTCTCATTATCAGCACTGTTACTGATGGCACCCAATACAATTTTGTCACTATTTTGATCGGCAGCAACGGTAGTCCATATCGTACTCGCTGTAACACCAGCAGGTGCTGTTATGGCTGATTCAATACTCCAGCTTATTCCATCCCACACACGATAATTAGGATTTGTCATCCCGCTATCATAGATAACTATCGCATCGCCACTTTGTTGCTCATATATAACAGAAATATCCGTATTATTAATACCAGAGACTGCAGCTAAAACAATACCATTTCCCCAATTAGTTCCATCCCATACCATGGCATAATCTTGATTATTATCATTACTAACAATCAATACCATGTGATTAGAATCAGGAGCTGCGGCCAATTTTATTTGCTGAGCTTCACCGGCTAAAGGAGATGTCATCACTGTTGTCGCAGACCAGGTTGAACCATCCCAGACACGATAAGAAAGACTATTCGTCCCTACTGAACCATTATTCCAAACCATAACGGCATTTCCAGTTTGCGATTCATAAGCAACAGAAAACCCCCATTTTGTAATATCACTCACTGTGGAAAAATCATTAAACGTAAAGACTGACCATGATGTCCCATTCCACATTTGGCCACTTAAATTGCCAGTGTTATCAACACCTATAACAATTTTTTCATCTCTTGTAGGTGCTTCTGCTCCTGTAATAATTGTCCATGGCCCACCAATATCAGCAGTATTACTTTCATCCGTAAAATGAATGCCATTAAAATCAGCTGCCTGTGCTGTAGATAATCCGCTATCAGACCAAATTGCTGTTGCTGAACCCGAAAAATGGGTGTCATTAATATTATTTATCGAGATATTAATCTGTTGAATATCAGTGCCACCATGACCATCATTTGCTGTAATTTCGACTTGATAGACATTATCTAAATTAAAATCCGTAGGTAATTCAAAATCAGGTGCTGAAATAAAATGAAGTCCATTAAAGGCATCGATTTCAAATAATGAAGCATCATGTCCCCCACTGATACTAAATATAACTGTATCCCCATCTGCATCTGTTGCTGTTAAATCCTGAACAAATGAGGAATTTTCATTAATACTAGAAATAAGGGGGGAGGTTAGTGCAGGAAAAACATTATGATACTGACGCGCAAAAACCCCATTCGTATCGTCCGCGCCATTTCCACTCCATACAACGATAAAGTTATCATGATCCAGCATTGCAACCGAAGCCATCCGTTGAACACCGTCGACTGTCTCATTAACTCGAAACTGGCTCTGTATGTTATTGAGATTGGAATCAAATTTTTGTGCAAAAACGCCACTTCCACTTCCGTCTCCCCCCCCTTGATAAACAACAATAATATTCCCGTCTAGATCCTTTGATATAGAGGACATAGTTTTAGAACTATTGGAAATATAATGACTTGTGATTTTTACTCCATTATTCGCATAAGCATCAACCCAAACCCCTCGACCTAGACCCAAAAAACCCTTTACCCAATCTGTTGTTATGATTTCTCCAGATTCTAGAATAACAACAGCCAGATGCCCAGACTCTGAGAAGTTAGCTTTTATTTGAGCAGACCCATAGCTCCCATCTGAATTGAATGTCCGAAAATAAGTATCCGTATCCAAACTCCATGTTGTTACAAATTTACCTTCACTATTTATATCAACAGTCGGAGCTATTGAGTTAGCATTTGTCCCTACGGTAATTAATGTCCCAGGAACCACACTTCCTACAGCAGCACTCGTCATATCAAATATTCTGCTAAAAATACCTTCATTTCCTGCTTCAGCACTTTGCCATGAAACAACCATGTTCCCTTGACTATTAAGTGCTACGGAAGCGTTACTTTGATCTCCATTCGTATTCCATGCATTGACCAGAATATCTGTATTATCAATTTCAGTACCCTCTGCATTAAATCGTTTAAGATAAACACCTTCACCACTTCCATCTTGATTAACACTCGTCCAGGTAATAACAAATCGTCCTGATGCATCAGAAGCTACCGAAGCCCACTGCTGTTCATCTACCGATGTAGTATTTACTTGAAATGCAGCTGTTTTTATAGTTCCATCAGCATTATATTGCTGAGCAAACACATCGGATAAATCTCCTGTGCTTTCAACTTCCGTCCATACCACAACATAATCACCATTGCTTGCAACGGCAACAGATTGATGACTACCTCGGTTTTCTCCGCTAGTCTCTTGTATACCCGCTGTATTTTGATTAACTAAAAACTCTGAGTTTCTAACTAAATCTGAAACATAAGCAACCTGAAAGTTATCAACAAAAAATTGATCTGAATTATCAACAAATCCTAAAGTTCTAAATCGAATTTGAGTATTGTTAGAAATAAAAGCACTGATATCGTAACTTGTATTTGTTAATGCCACATCAGTACCCGAACCAACCCAATGCTCTAGTTCACTCCAAGTTCCGCCCCCATCATCTGAAATTTCAAGAAATACCTCTCGACTTGAATCATCTAGACTAGTGGCAGCATAATCAAAGCTAAGAGAAGCATTTGTCGCTCCTGATAAATCAACCTCTCTATACAAACCATTATCTCCAGAGCCATAAATAACATTACCCCCGGCAGAAACCATTACATGCCCAGCACTGGCTCCATCATTTTCTCCAATTTCTTGCCATGGAGTATTCGCCCAATCCTTCGAACCATGAGTATTAGCAAAACTTGTTGTATCAAATTCATCTCGATACGTTTCAAAAGCTAACAACCCTCCCCAAGACTGCTGGGTCTGTTCACTAATAGCAATTTGAGTTTCTATCACACCCGTAGAAAATTCCAGCTCCCAATCACCACCTTGTGCCGCACTTCCTGTATCATCAACACTGGCGGCAACATCAGTAGCTGTCAATGTACTTAATTCTGTAGTTAGCAGCTCTCCAGCTTCATTCCCAACCAATTCACAACCATAAATTAATATATCCGCATCTTGATCAAATGAGTTCTGCCAAAGTGAAATCTGTGATGCATAGTCATTTAAATTGTTTGAATTAAGTTGAGTATTCCCTAAGGACACTGCGCCCGGTGATCCATGAGAAATAATATGTAGAGCATCTATATCATCATGATTTTGTAATTCTTCAGTAATTTGATCAATTCCGTTTGTTTGACCATCCAGCACGAAAACAGAAAAAATTCTAGATTCACTACCTTGAGAAATCAGATCATCAAGCAGCTGATCATGATTTTCTATGGTTGAATCAATAAAAACTAATTCACGCCTAATGTCTAAATCGATGTTTATAACAGGTAATTGCTCATCAGAAACAAAATCACCTGAATCTTTGCTATAGTTTTCAGTAGACTCACTAACGTGATCTATGATCAGCATTTCGACTTGAGGGAGTTCAAAACCATCTAATTCAAGTAGACCACCAAGAGGATCAGCAGAAAAAAGCTTACGTGGCTCCATTTCTTCAAAAATAAACCGTGACTGCTCCTCAGGCTTGCTCGTTAGCAATACTGATGCTCGTTTTAATAACTTTGCTAACCAATTCAATTTATGAAACAAAATTTATATTTTTGTTATTTTAATGAAAATTTTTACATCCTTTTTGCATAGATAACCGCCTCATCGATAACCCGATATGTCCAATTCTTATCACCATTGGGATGCAACAAAATAGTAGAGAAACACCTACTAATTACATTAGGAGTAGTCACTCTATTCACCTTCTACATAAAACATAGATGAGCAACCTATTTTGTTCAATTGCGGTTTCTTGACCATCATCTCAAAAACATTTTTTACTTTATGACCTAGTTTCCATTATCATCTTTTACCTAAGCTTATATTATTTTGTATAATCAACTTATCATCCTGACACCTTAATATCACTCATCAATGCACAATACATTTAAAACCATCGGCATCATTGGTAAATACAGTGATCATCGTATTGCTAAAACCATTACGGATGTACTGCATTATCTAGAGACAAAGGATTATCACGTTATTATTGATTCAAAAAGCGCAGCTCTTTTACCATCTAACTCGGTAGAAGCCCGTGAAATTGAAACAATAGGCGCGGAATGTAATCTAATTATTGCTATCGGGGGGGACGGGACTTTTTTATCTGCAGCACGCGCGACGGCTTTACATAACATTCCATTATTAGGGATTAATTTAGGAAGGCTGGGCTTTTTAGTTGATATATCGCCTGAGCACATCAATATAAAATTAAACAGTATTCTGGCAGGGAATTATTTGGAGGAACAACGTTACTTACTTCACGCTAAGGTCGTTCGTGATGGACAGGTTATTCATCAGCAAATGGCTGTAAATGAAGTGGTTGTCCATCGCTGGCTAACCCCTAGCATGATTGAAATTGTGACACATATTGATGGTGTTTATCTAAACTCTCAACGTTCAGATGGCTTAATTATCTCTACCCCCACGGGTTCAACAGCTTATTCATTATCTGCTGGTGGACCTATTTTGCACCCGTCCCTGCATGCACTTGTATTAGTGCCATTAAGTCCTCACACATTGTCTAACCGCCCTATTGTGGTTGATGATTCTTCAGAAATAGAAATTAGCTTTAGTCAATCTAAACAAATTAATGCATTAGTTACTTGTGATCATCTTGAAATACCAAAGGTATCCATGGATGATAAAATTTTAATAAACAAAATACCCAACCCAATTACCATTTTGCATCCAGAAGGTCATGATTTTTTTCATACACTTAGAAAAAAACTAAACTGGAGCAGCGGCTATCAAATTTAAACTATGCTATTAAACCTCAACATTATTGATTTAGCTGTCGTCAAATCACTCAACCTTGATCTGGATAAAGGCATGTCTGTACTCACGGGTGAAACAGGCGCTGGAAAATCTATTTTATTAACCGCATTAGGTCTGGCCTTAGGTGATAGGGCTGATTCAGGTTATGTTCGTCCTAATGCCAAACGTGCCGAAATTAATCTTGATTTTGATTTAGCAGATGCTCCCTTAGCAAAACAATGGCTTGTAGACAATGATCTTGATGATGACCAACAATGTGTTATTCGACGTATCGTCAATCAAGATGGTGGCTCAAAAGCCTATATCAATAACCGCCCTGCTACATTACAATCATTAAAACAATTAAGTAGCTTATTAGTTGAAATTCATGGGCAACATGCGCATTTAACACTGCTAGACCCAGAACAGCAACGTCGATTATTAGACCACTTTGCTAACAATAAAAAACTATTGGACGATCTAAACAAAACTTATCAGTCATGGAAAAAATCAAACAATGAATTAATCCATTTAATCAAAACTAGCTCAGACCAGGTTGAACGTGAAGAGTTACTGCGTTACCAATTAGAAGAGTTACAACAATTAGAATTGGATGATTATAACTATCAAGCCCTTTCTGAAGAGCATAATAAACTCGCTAATTTAGGACAAATATTAACGGAAGGTCAGCAGCAATTAGATATTTTATATGAGAATGAACAGCAATCCGTTAATCAAATGCTGGGGCACTGTTTAACCTCCTTAACTGATTTAGCCCAATTTTCACCCGATCTTAGTGAAATAAGCGAGATGCTATCAGAGGCACAGATTCAAATTGAAGAGGCTTCTCACCAGTTACGTCGTTTTTTAGAAAGCCAAGAAGCAGACCCGCAACGCTTAAGTTTTCTAGACAGCCAAATTAGTATTATTCAAGACATCAGTCGTAAGCATCAGATAGCACCTGAACAGCTACCTCAAATTGCTACCAATCTAGTACAAGAACTCGATGCAATCACTCATAGTAGTGAACGCATTGATGAATTAACCCAAAATACTCAACAGTTATTTAATAAATACCAAGGTCTTAATCAAAAGCTATCTGAAAACCGAATTAAAAACGGGCAGAAGCTTCAAACCAGAATCTCAAAAATGATTAAAGAGTTAGGTATGCCTCAAGGTGATTTTTTAATCCAGATAGAAAACAATAAAGATGAATCTCCTAAACTCAATGGTAACGATAAAGTTGGTTTTCTAGTCAGTGCTAATCCAGGATTACCTGCAAAACCTTTGGCTAAAGTTGCTTCAGGCGGTGAATTATCACGTATTAGTTTAGCTATACAAGTAACAACCAGTACGGACAAAACTACACCCACCATGATTTTTGACGAAGTGGATTCTGGCATAGGAGGTGGGATAGCAGAAATAGTAGGACAAAAATTACGCAGTTTAAGTGAAAACCGTCAAGTCTTGTGCGTTACCCATTTACCTCAAGTAGCCTCGCAAGCTCATCACCATTTATACGTTAAAAAAACTAACCAAACAGAAATCACCTCATCGACTGTTGAGTTATTACAAACAAATGAACGTATTGAAGAAGTAGCCCGTATGCTGGGTGGTGTTAATATGACTAAAAACACCCTTGCGCATGCTAAAGAAATGTTAAATATAAGCTAAGAATCGTGCAAAAAAATTCCGCAAAAAGCAGACAGAACCTAAGTTTTCCGTACTGTTATAATTTTCTCTCTCCACAGCGCCTCAAAAACAGTCAAAGATAATGCAGACACAACGATATCACCACAGAACCTTGATCAGTCTGATGACCATCCTTATTTTATTCTATTTGAATACAGTCCCTTTTGTACATGCAAAAGGTTTAAAAACGATTGAAAAACCTGACTTTTTATCTATTCCCATCTTAAAACCTCGTATTCAAACGAGTGTTCCTACACAATTTAAAGAAATTCCATTTGTTGATGATGCTCCAGAACCAGTATCAACAAAGCAAGAACAAAACCGTGGCTACATTTTATTTAATCGCCCTATTACTCAAGTTGTTTACCCTACTTCACACCCTCGAGAGTGGGAGCGCTCTGATAACTTATCAGCATTTGCTACGCCAGATGAATATGAGCCAATGACATTTAGCTTGTATCCTTTGCGTGACATGAAAGATGTTCGTATCAAAGTCTCTACACTTCAATCAGAAAAAGCAAAAATTGAGGCTGACAACCTAGACCTCCGATTACTGACTAATTGGAATATTCGCTACCCTCGTTATAAGTCAAAAGAGACTTATCGTTCAATGCCGGAGTTATTAGAAAAAGCCAATACTGTTAATTTAACTAAAAAAATAAGTCAGCGTTTTTGGTTAAAAATACATGTACCCGCTGATGCAGTACCCGGGATTTATCAAGGACATATTACTATTTATGAAAAGGGTAAAAAACAAGGCACACAGCTTCCCTTATCTTTACGCGTTTTAAACTATAAACTTCTGCGCGATCCAAAAAAACGTTACAGCGTTTATTATTATGGTCAGGCTGATCAATTTAATAACCTAAGTAAAACCAAGATGGAAATAGGTCGTGAAAATGATTTAAAAAGTATGCTGTCTTATGGGATAGACATGTTTCCAACAGTCTCCTTAAGAGGAAGTGAAAGCAAATTTGGACAACTTGGGGTTCGCTTATTGGATGACAAGTTGATTAATAAGATGCTTAAAATGGGCTTTAAAGGCCCAATACCTATCGACGGCGGTATTGGTCATTATTATCGTCGTATGGTTAAAGGGGGTGAAATTGGTCATCATTGGAGTATTAGTAAACTCCCTACTGATAATCGTATTTACAAAGCAATTGAACAGGGTTTTCGTAACCTAAAATCATCTGCTGCAAAAAAAGGCTGGCCTGAGTTAATAGCTGTTCCTATGGATGAACCCTCCCCTTCTTCAGTTGAATTTGCATCTAAGGTTTATGCAGCAGTCCGTCGCTCAGGCATCAAAACATATATTACCAAAGACCCAACTTCTCACGATGCGCCAACCTACCGTAACCTTAACGCTATTGATGCCTGGTCTAGTCAGCCTTTTTCTATGCCCTACTCTAGCATCATGGCAGATAAAAAATCTGAATATTGGTCATACCCCAACCATATTGCAGGTGAAATTAAAGACCATGCAATCATGCAAAAAGGAGGACGTATGACCTATGGCTTTGGACTATGGCGAAGTGGTTATACAACATTAATTCCATGGCATTGGCGCTGGGTTGGAAATGATGATGACCATTTTGATTACCTAAGAGGTCATGATTACTCAGGTACTGGCATGCGAATGGATGAAAACTTACAAGTCATTCCTGCTGTTTACTGGGAAGCCTTTCGTGAAGGTTATGATGATTTGCGGTATCTCTATACTTTACAACAAGTGATTGTTCAACGAGAAAACTCTAATGATGAACGTTATATTCCATTAATTAATGAGGCTCGAGGGCTTGTTCAAGAAATTTGGGATAGCATTATTCCACAAAAAAAATATTTACGCTCTTCCATGTGGAGCGATGAATCCTTTAATGCATGGCGTTGGAAAATTGCGATGATGACTCAAGCACTCCTCAAACTTCCTCCTGTCAATAATAATCAGTCTCCATCAGTCATAGCGAATACCACAGGTAAAATAATACCGAAAGATGCGAATCAATTAATTCTTGAAAACTTACCAAAAGGCAATATTGATCAATTTGATTTGGCTAAAAATGGATACAAAAACTGGAAGGCAATAAATTCAGAAGTGGCTCTAAAGGTCTTAGAGAGTAAAGAAAAACCTATACTCGCTCTTAACGTCAATGTTGATCACTTAACTGATGGTGGTGGAGAGCAAGGAAAACACCCTATTGGATGGCCACGTACTAATATAACTTTCAACAAAGGCCAGCTAGACCTATCAGACTATGATTATCTTTATTTTCGAGTCAATGTGAATTCCAACCGATCTGAGGTTGCAGATGACGTGACAAAATTTATTGTCAACTTTACGGGATATGGCAAGGGGGTTAAACACGATGTTACACTGGACTTTGGTGACAAAGAACGGACATGGGTTCCGGTTGTACTGTCTTTAAAAGACATGATAAAAAGCAGTAACTTCTCAATAGCTGATTGGTCAAATTTAAAACATATACAATTAGTTCTTTCAGAATCTCAATATAAACATGGCACACAAATAACATTCAAATTTAGTGACCTAGCCCTATTAAAATTTAATCGTCCCATTATTCAAGAAATAGAGAGCAGCCCTTTTGTTATTTTGCCCAAAACAGATTATCTTGTAAAAGTTAAAGGCTTTGGTTTCTCTGACCAGCTAAAAAAAGACATAGTCATTAATGCCAATATTGTGAATGAACAAGGTCTAACAATAATTAACCAAAAAAAGAAATTATCTAAAAATCCATTTTTTAATATCTATCTAGATTCCCTTAAAGTGGGTAAATATAAATTAAATCTAACTATTATTGAGAATAAGAACTCATTCTTTTTTGGTCATGAAGAAGTACTACTTTCTCAACAAGCAAAAACTATCGAGGTTATCAATGGTTTTATGGAATAAAACCCAAATAATATCCCAATAGGTTATCCCTTGATTCATATAAATATTAATAATTTGTTATTGAACAATAAGGGTTGTTTCACATTCTGTTACAAGCCCATCATTATTCATAGCTGTTATTTTATAAGTTGTTGTTTGGGTAGGGTATAACCAAATATAGTTTTGTGATAACTGTATATTATTAAAACCATTAATACTGGCTGAACTTGCATTTTGTGTCCACCACCAAAGAGCAGTGCCTTCTCCAGCTTGAATAATTTCTGGGTCTGTTCCAAGCGCACAGTCAGCAGGCTCAGAACTTGTTGCATTTTCAACTCTAAGTGTAGTTTCACAGCTTGATACGCTTCCATCAGCAGCGGTTACATTCATTTTAAATGTGGTCGCCTCAGATGGATAAATCCATACCCAATTTTGAGCAGTGGTCGGTTGGCTAATACCATTGTCAATAGAACCTGAAATAGCATTTTGTGTCCACCACCAAAGCGCAGTCCCTTCATTTGGTTTGATAACTTGAGGGTCTACACCCATTTCACAAACAGCAGAGACATTGTTGACAGGGGGCTCTGAATCTATACGTTCAAAAGTTAAATTAGCAATGATAGGGCTTCCAATAAAGGGGAAACCAGTAATTTTAGAAATTAATTGTTGTGGATTAGAAGCAGAAAGTCCAAAGTCTAAATCGTCACCCTCCTTTGTACCTGCATCCCAAGGTGTTAAGTCAATACTGAGAGTCTGCATCCAGTTTCCATTTTGTTTTAAAGAAACATCATAAACACCGATAAACCAGTCTGAACTAGGTGCAATCATAGAAACAAAGGAGATACTGGAATGACTACTTGGGACTTCAAATGTAGTCGAATTTGATTCTGGAAAATTAGAAATGCTATCAGAGAGTATTTGGCTATGTGCTGTTCCTACAGTGATAGCACTATTGATCTCATTCATTAACTGACTAATATCACCTTGCTCGGCAACATTTTTTATTCCTAGGGATGCCAAGGTGGAGGGTGACCATAACGGTTTTCCTGATTGGTGGGTAGCCCCTATTAATGTTGTTAAATGGGCATCATCAGGTAGGCTGCCACTGACAATATGAGAAGCATTCCATCGTCCGGTAAAAGTTACTTTATAAGTTGCAGCACTCAGTGGGAAAGCTAAGATAAGTGACAATGTAAAAATAGTTGTTTTAATTAAGCTAACGAGTTTTAATTTTTTTGCTTTTATTGACGAATTTAAATGATAGTTATTCATTTTATATTCCTTTTTTATAATTTTGTCGTTTTGACTATATCAATAAATGATAAATTAAAAATCACAAAACTATAACATTTGAAATTAGAGAGTAAAAACATGTTGTTAATTTGATAACTCAATATAATGCCGATATTTTTATTTGATATAAATTTGTGATATTTGACAGCTATAATCAATGTAATATTTTTATTTATACGAATGATTATGTCAGCTAAAAAAATATTATTAATTGAAGATAATCAGGATATGGCGCAATTACTAGCATTACATCTCCGTGATCTCCAGCATCATGTTGAATTATGTTTTGACGGTAACAAGGGAAATCAACAAGTCACTCATTACCAATATGACTTAGTTATCCTGGATTTGATGTTGCCAGGCATCGATGGTTTGTCTATCTGCCGCACCATTCGAGAGAATCATAATTACACACCGATCCTTATGTTAACGGCAAAAGATTCCGAGTTAGATCAAGTACTAGGGTTGGAAACAGGTGCTGACGATTATGTGACTAAACCATTTAGCATTACGGAAGTGATCGCCCGTATCAAAGCTATTTTTCGACGTATGGATGCTATGGAAAGTATTAGAGAAGACAAAACACCTGATATTATTCAGCGAGGAATGATGAGTATTAACTTAAATAATCACAGCGTGACTGTTTCAGATTGTGCTATTGATTTAACAGCCAAAGAATTTGATTTATTGGTGTTTTTTGCTCGTCGACCAGGTCGGGTGTTCACGCGGAGTGAATTATTAGATAAAGTATGGGGTTATGGCCATGATGGGTATGAACATACGGTTAATTCACACATCAACAGACTAAGAGTCAAAATTGAAGGTAGCCCTAAACAACCTGTTTATATTCAAACTGTTTGGGGGGTTGGTTACAAATTTTCAGAAGAGCAAAGTCATGTTTAAAACTTTATTTTCAAAACTCACTTTAGCTTTATTGTTGATTTTTATCTTGCTGAGTATTTTGACGGTATCTGTCACATTTATCGCAACTAATCTTTATCAACAAGAAGTCATGCAAAAACTGAATGGGGAAGTGGCTAGTCATATTGTTAAAGAAACTGAACTTTTAAAAAATGATCGCGTTAACCACCCTGCATTACATAAGTTATTTCGTTCTCTGATGGTGTTAAACCCTAACCTGGAAATTTACCTACTCGATCATGAAGGGGGGATTTTGGCATTCTCAGCACCAGTGTGGAAAGTTGTCAGGTTATCTGTTGATATTGAGCCACTAAACCGGTATTTGTCTGGTCAAACAATACTTCCATTACAAGGGGAAGACCCTAGAGACTTTTCACGAACCAAAGTTTTCTCTGTTGCACCTGTGCCATTTGAAAATCAACCTAATGGATATTTATATGTGATTCTTGGTGGTGAAGAATATGATTCTATCGTCGAAAGGATAAAGAACAGTTACATTTTAATGAGTAGCTTGTTGGTTACTGGTATGGGGATGTTAGTGTTGTTCGTTGTTGGGCTTTTGTTGTTTGCTGGATTAACACGCCGGTTAAAAAAATTATCTACCAGTGTTAGTGACTTTGAAGCAGACCCTGAATTGGTGCTTACTTTTACAAACTACCGCAATAAAGGTGATGAAATAGATAAATTAACCGCTGCGTTTCAGACGATGGCATTAAAAATTCAACATCAATTTAATGATCTACAAACAACCGATCATTTACGTAGAGAATTAGTAGCTAATGTCTCACATGACCTACGAACTCCTTTGGCTACTCTACAAGGTTATATTGAAACGCTATTAATAAAAGAAAAAACATTTTCTGAGCAGGAACGGCGCACTTATTTGCAAACAGCAATTAAACATTGCGGCAGAATAAACCGATTAGTTGCTGAATTATTTGAGTTGGCTAGACTTGATGCTTGCGAAATAAAATTACAACAGGAAGTTTTTAATTTGGCCGAGTTAGTTGAAGATATAGTCCAAAAATTCTCATTGCACAGCCAAAAAAATAATATTCAATTACAAATTAGCTATGATTCAACTGAATTATTTGTCTATGCTGATATTGGCTTAATAGAAAGAGTCTTAGAAAACTTACTCGAAAACTCATTTCGTTTTGTTCCCCAAGGAGGAGAAATCATCATTGCGTTAGCAGGATATGACCAGAAAATCCAGGTTAAAGTGAGTGACAATGGAATTGGTATTCCAGAGCCTGAATTACCACTAATATTCGACAGGTTCTATCAGTTAGATAAAAATCGTCATGCTGAAAATGGAAATGGAGGGCTAGGTTTAGCGATTGTAAAAAGAATCATAGAGCTTCATAGCAGTATTATTAACGTTACGAGTGATCCTGGCAGAGATACAACATTTTCTTTTACTTTACCGGCAGGTATTCATTAGACATTATACCGATTCTAATAATACATATAATTTCAATAACTTATATATTTCATAACAAGAGGAGAAACCTTATCACCCAAGGCTTCGCAAAATATCAAAATAAAATATTGATATAATGTCTTTTAATTTTTTGTAGATCGGGCTGCCGTTTTTTTGGCAACCCAACATAATAGAGACATAAAAAATATTAGGTTAATGATAGAGTCGTTAACCTAAACACCATTGTTTGATATGCTTATTCCTAGCATTTTATTAGCACTACAAGATCATTCTATTTTGTTTCCATTCGCTGAATGGTGATTTCTGCGACTGCATAGCGCCAATCATATTGAGCTGCGGATAAATCACCAGTTCCATGAATACCCGCTTGCACATGAACATACCCTTCACCCCCTGCATCTGAACTTCCTTCACCTGAACAAACACTAGGAGGGCCTGGGATACTTGCACATAACTCATCATTTTCTTCACTACCTGCATCATAGGCTATGGAGTGATAGGTGACAGGATCTGAACCCATTGGTAAAGCTTTACCATTAACCGAGAAAAAGGTATCGTTGGTTGGAATAAGCATTGAAACAATGGTGATATGGCTTATGTTATCTCCACCAGCTAATATCATTATCACAGATTTACCCGGTGCTAATACGCCTCCACTGTCTTTAACTTCCTGAACCGCAGAAAAAGAGGATAATGTACTTATTGCTGGTGCTGTATTGCCAGATTCAGCAATAGCAACAAGCTCAGGTATTGCGGGTTGTCCTAAAGCAAATGCCTTGATCCCCGCGCGATGGCTGGCTGCCAAAATTGGTGTAAATGTTTGACCTCGAGTAATATTCGTGATTTTGACTTGATAACTGACCTCAGAAAAAGATAAAGGGGAATAGAGACATACGAAAACTGATAAGGTACAGATAATTTTTTTCATTTTTTATTCCTTAAATTTAGTGAGTTGTTTAAGACTGAAGTGATTAAATATTCACTCTTTATTAACAACAAAATTTGACAGCTAGATAACGGATGAAATGCCAATTAGCTCAGAATAAGAATAATCACCTTTGGTCACGTAAGATTCACGAAATTCTCACATTTTTATAACAAATACATTTTATAAATAAAATGACTCCGCTCTAGTCGTGACCGCACGAAGCACATCGTATGACTGATAAACCATAACAGATCGAGACTCAAAGTTATTATGCGATTTTTTTATTGCAATATCTACACATTCAATAGTGGAAAAACATAATCACTTTCTTTTGTATCCTCCGAAATATGAAGGCTTAGAGTAGTCATCCAATATTGCCTATACTAGTGCAGCACCCAATCAGGGCAATCGGGTTTAAAATCAGTTGAAATTATAATTTAGATGAAGTATTAAGACTATCATTTTGATTTTAAAATGACAGACCAACCCATAGCCTCAATTATTCATCATTTTTCAAGTATTGAAGACCCAAGAAAAGATAGACATAAAAAACACCTGCTCTCTGACATATTTTTTATTACCCTTTGTGCCACTATCTGCGGAGCAGATAACTGGGTAGCCATTGAGAGGTTTGGCAAAGCTAAAGAGCAATGGTTTACCGAACAGCTAAATTTAAATAACTGAAGTGGCTACACTAAACCGGACACACAATATAAAATAACCTGAAAAGGAAATGTGTGTCTAAAAATGAATGATCAACTAAAAAAACCAAATACCTATACATCAGAATTTAGAGAGTCATCTATCAAGTTAGCTCTTGAATCTGATCAGCCTATTGCTCAAACAACCCGAGATTTAGGAGTAAACCCTAATACAATTCATACTTGGATCAATAAATATTCAAAATCAAAAATGGCTGTAACAAGAACGAATGAGCATATTTATGATGAGAACAAACGCCTGAAAAAAGAGTTAGCGATAATGACACAGGAGCGTGACTTATTAAAAAAGGCCACAGTGTACTTTGCCAAGGAAATCGTGTGAAGTACGCGTGAATAAAGAAACATCATTCAGATTATTCCATTACAACCCTGTGTCAATTCATGACAGTTTCACGAAGTTGTTATTACGAATGGCTCGATTCACCGAAAACAGAGCGAGAAAAGGAGAATGAGGCATTGATCGAAATACTTAAAGTTCTCTTTGAAAAAGGACGAGGTACATACGGGACTCGTTGCTTAAAAAATAAACTCGCAGAACAGGGTGTTGTTGTGAGTCGCCGACGTATAGGCCGACTAATGAGGTAAGCTGGGTTGTGGTGTAAAACCAAGAAAAAATTTAAAGCAACGACCGACTCCAAACATAATAAGTCGATTACACCTAACCTGCTGAAAAGGCAGTTTACTGTATCACAGCCTGACCGCTATTATGTCAGTGATATGTGATTGATTATATCGCTTGTACCATAGAGCCTATTAGAAAAGAAAGAAAATAGAGTCGGCCAAAATCAAAAATGAAGAATAAATTACATTTTCATGCTTACAAAAAAGATAAATAAAACGATACATTAAAGCTTAACTCAATGGCATTGGAACTGCCCCCTTTATTTTTATTTCACCTTAAAGTGAGTAAAGAGACTCCTAGTGGCTTATAAAATAGGTGATGACTCAGCCCCCTCCAGCTCTTCAACATCCTCATCAAAGTCGATATCAACATCGGTGTCATATTGTTTATCTTCTGGCACTTCGCCATCATAGATTAAATAACGACGGTGTTGTAAATAAAGATCTCTAAAAAAGGCATATTGATCTATAGCCGCATCTATAGCCCCTTCAGTTAGCTCTTTTTCTAGCTCTTTTTCCACATTCATCAAATCAGCTCTTGCATCAACTGTCTCCACTACTTCAAATAAACTGGCAACTGTTGATAAACTGCCGCTCATCACTAAATAGTTTAATGGATTCATTACTGAATCTCCCACTAACCCGAAGGTTCCCCTAGGACTACTCGGCCCCAAAAACGGTAGCACCAGATATGGGCCAGATGGCACGCCCCAGTATCCGAGAGTCTGACCAAAATCCTCGTCATGTTTAGGTAAGTTAATCATCGAGGCAACATCAATCAAACCTCCAATTCCGGCTGATGTATTAACTAAAAAACGACTAGCATCCATACCGCCTTGTATAAATTTTAGTTGTAATAAATCGTTGATAGTTACCTCAATATCGTTCAAATTACTAAAAAAATTAGAAACACCTGTACTGACAAAATCTGGCGTTACATAATCATAGCCCTCTGCAACCGGCCTCAATATATAGTCATCAACATTATCATTAAAATTATGCGTACTTCTATTCCATTTTTCCCAGGGATCTTGGGGATTATGGGCTGTACTTGCACAGCCAGTCAGTATAGCTACCGATAAAATAATACAGAATAAAGAAATACATTTAGCGAAGATATTGTTTCTTTTCATTAATAATCCTGATTTGAAACGTTCTACAATGGTAAAGGCAATTTTTTCAGTATCGTCAAGTTTGGATAAGTCGGCTTGATAAGTGCTTATTCCTATAAATTCTTGTTTGAGTTCATTTAGCTTGTCTGCGCTTCTGGAAATCCTAATAATTTCATTACTAGGGTGCAGGTACTTAACCATCTCATAGCCAATACCAGAAGTACTGCCTGTAATAACAATACGTTTTTTACCAAGTTTCATTGTGTCACCTTATTCATTCTATAATTTGATATGTAAATTAGTGCCTGACCGAAAATGTGAAAACTAAAATCATCCCCAGAATAAACAACTCATTGTGTGCGTAGGTAATTTTAAATTCACCCTTTTAGTAGCAGTTTTCACACAATTCAGTCAGCAGGAAACCAAAACCTATTTTAGGTGCAGCTCTCTTGTCCTTGTATGGTCTCTTTCTTGTGTTATACGGCCTGTTGGTATTCCTCCCGTATTTTTCTTTCTTTGTCTCACACAATACGTCCTATTTTTTGAATGTTTCGAGATAACACTAATAAAGAGTACCCTTTTAAATATTTTTCTTAGGACGACCTCTTTTTGCATACCCCGTTTTTACACCCAATAATTGTTCGATCTCTTTTTTAAATTTATTATTTCCAAGTGGTGTCTCGTTTGAACAGCCGAACATAAATTATCTATCAACGATGCATCCATAACCTGTTTAAACCCTAGCGTATAGTAATTAACTCGTTTTTCCTTTTATTTATGTCTTGCTAAATACAATGGATGTGGCTTGATGAGCTGGTTTTCCTCGCCATAGCCATTACTAGCATAACTTGACCATTTCCATTCTTCGGGTCTTTTAACCATACCTGCCCTGATAGGGTTAAGTTCAATATATGCCTATAACAACACAGCAAATACTGTTCACTTTTTATCATACTTTCCTTGAACCTACTTTCCCATAGTGTTCCTGACTGTTCATATTCATGATTAAAGTACGTGACATATTTTCATCCTATATGTTGTATCAATTTATATTTATCTATTGCTTTTTTTAACCAACCCAAATAAGCTTTTCTATCAGCATCTTCTGCAAAAAACACACACCTGGTATTCCCTCTTATCACAACATGAACAGGGATATTAGTAAGAAAAAAACAGGGCTTTCTTGGCATTTTCAATAATTGTAAAAAGATTAATTATGTAAAGCTTCTATAAATCCACATAAAGGGTACTGCCCCCTTTGTTTGGCATTTTGTAACTCAGCTACTACTAAGAACCTTTGCTCTATTTGATCCATACTTCAGCCTCTATCCTCAACTAGACCACAGGCACATAAATTTCGGTCAATAAATCAGTAGATTTTACGTCATCAGGCGTATTCAAATACTTTTCAAAAGAAGGTTTATCTCTAAGCTCTATCTTATTTTTTTCGATCCATTCGTAAAGTCCAAACCAACTATCATCTGATGTTTCATAGCATCCTTTGTGAAGGACTTTTGCATATTTCCCATCAACGATAGTTTTTGTTTCAAAGCCTTTTGATTGTAAAAAGATAATTTCTGCTTCACTCCATGCAATACAGGCATCGTAACGGAGTTTCTCTTGCTCAACGATACTGGGATCATCGTAAATAATACCCATTAATTCAGCTTTCTTTTCATCAAAGTCAATTTCATTATAAGCAGGTACTTTTTTAAACTTCTCTTCCAATCTATTTAGCTCACCGGTTAATCTTCCCCACGCTATATCCGAGCTTTTAAAGTAATCGCCTATTTCTCGTGTAAAAACAACAAAGGTAGTTTCTCTTGTAACAATTTCTGGCATTTCCATTTTAATCTCCTGATAATTTTTTAGAGACTTCATACTGATGCGTTTATAATCCGTAGGTGTTGCATCAAAGCGATTTTTGAAGGCTTTCAAAAATCCAGTCTGTGTTTGAAAGCCTGCGTTTAGTGCAATATCAATCATTGGCTTATTGCCCAACTGAATATCAAACGAAGCAGACTCTAAGCGCAGTCTTGTAATAAATGACATAACGGATTCACCCACTTGTGCTTTGAAAACTCGGCAAAAATGAAATCTAGAATACGCTGAAATATCAGCCAGTAAGAAAATATCCAACTCATCATTAAGATGTGATTCGATATGGTAAATAGCTTTTTGGATACGTTTGTTCACGATTAAACTCGTTATTATCAAGTGTTAGCAAGTATAGAGAGAGCAAGAGATAATCTCTCTTCCCAGATTGCTATTTTAGTAGAAATATTCTAAGGTTATTAGTTAAGGAACTTCTGATTAAGTCTTAAAGTAACGATTTAATAGAATATAACTTATTGAATTAACTGAACATAAGTTTTTATGAATTAACTTGTTCAGAGGTTCCTTAAGACATGGAGTTTGAAAATAAAAAGCGCACTATGTATCTACCTGATTTTTATTTCGATTCTATTCCACCAATCTTCGTGGAAAATAGCGACCGTTTTTTCTGCGCTAAATTCTTATCTACTTAATCAGAGACTCTTTAAGGTTTGACTAAATATAGAGCACATCGATTTAAACTACGCCCTATCTTATTCATAACCAAGCTACAAAAAATTACTTTAACCCACTCATTAAGTGGTATTTAGTTTTTCTGTAAGTCCTACTAAAAAACAATTCTTCGTCTATACTTTATTTTTATTTTTAATTGAAATATGTAGTTTTCTTTATAACTTGGTATTTAATTTTTATAATAGGGTTTTATATGGCAAAGAATAAATTTCGACTCATTACAAGAAGTGACTTTGATGGATTGGTTTGTGCTGTTTTACTAAAACACCTAGACCTAATTGATGACATTAAATTTGTTCATCCTAAAGATATGCAAGACCTTGTTATTGAAGTAACGGATAATGATATCACCACTAATTTACCCTATGTTCCAGGTGTAAATTTAGCATTCGACCATCATCTTTCTGAAACTATTCGTAACGAAGGAAATCGTGACAATCACATTATCGATCCCGATGCACCATCAGCTGCTCGTGTAGTTTGGAAACACTATGGAGCTCATACAGTATTTCCTAAAAGCTGGGATGAAATGATGAAGGCTGTTGATCGCGGAGATTCAGCTCAATTTAATAAAGATCAGGTATTAAATGCAAAAAATTGGGATTTGTTAAATTTTTTAATGGATGCTCGTACAGGTTTAGGCCGTTTTAGAGAATTTCGAATCTCGAACTATAATCTAATGATGGATTTGATTGATTTCTGTAAGGATAATGATATTGAGTCAATCATGAAATTACCTGACGTAGTAGAACGCATTGATTTATATCATGAACAAGAAGCCCAATTTAAAGAGCAGCTTAAACGTTGTTCAACAGTTCATAGCAATCTAGTCATTCTTGATCTTCGAAATGAAAAAATTATTCATGCTGGCAACCGCTTTATGATTTATGCACTATTCCCTGACTGCAATATTTCTATCCATGTTATATGGGGAAGAGAAAAGAAAAATACTGTGTTTGCTACAGGCAAATCAATCTTTGACCGTAGCTCTAAAACAAGCGTTGGGGAATTGATGCTGAAATATAATGGAGGTGGACATTCTGCTGCTGGCACTTGCCAAATTGACACTGATAAAGCAGAACAAGTACTAGCCGAATTAATTCAAGCCATTACTACAGATGGTTAATATTAAAACTGATCGCCTTATTTGTACAATGCTCTTTATTACACATTTGATTGAATGCTGGTAGAAGTTAAAAGCTACGCCAGCTATCCACTTGACATGCTATTTTTGGAAATTATGAATCAACTATAATTTTCACTTATTTTAATAATCACTCAGACCTCACATTAGTCAAAATAAAGTGGTAACTCACCCATTTATAATTCAGCGTCTTTTCACCCTATAGACTCTAACTGGATTTAGCTCTATTTATCTATACCCCTTTAAATATAGTTCATATTTAATCAGGCTTTATACTTTCCTTTCTACAAATCTTCAGCTCAATGATTAATAGGTACTTATTTTCTTCCAATATAATAAACAGTCCTATTTCTTCAGCAACGCAGCCTATCAGCAAAAAGCAACCGATAGAAAACCGCATCCGTGACCGCACGAAGTATAAGCACTTTCTTAAAAAAATATATCTTCGCCACTTTGATCTGTATAAACAATAGTTCTGTGTAGAACTTATTCCGAACTAACAAATTTATTAGGCGTAGAAATAACATTTAACCCTAAATTTAAAAAGTTCTGTCCTACCTCCTTTTTTTACTATTAGAAATTAATCAGAAAAAAACAATCCGCTAAGATATAAAATGATAGCATGCTGATAATACAACAAATAATCGTTCAATCTCTGATGCTACATTAACATTGTATTATCAGAGTACAACATCAAAAGCTTGTTGAATTTTGTCATAGTAAAGGAGTGTTCCCATGAATAGTGTTATAAGAATGATCCTGGTTTTTATTTTAGGAATTAGTTTTATTTTCCCTGTCTATTCTGCTAGTTGGCAGCGTATTAATATTGGCGGTGGCGGTGCCATCAATATTGTTGGTGCTGGGCCAACGGGGACAATAGTTGCTGGTACTGATTTAGCAGGAGCTTATATTAAAAGAGCATCAAATGCTCAATGGCAAATAATTGGCATTTTAAATAACATGCCCGATACCCATATCACAGGCGTTGTATTTGATAATTCGGATGCTAATATTATTTTACTAGCTACAGAAGGAGGTCTGTACCGAAGTGAAAATGAAGGTGTACACTTTACCCGTGTTGATCATACATCGCCTTCTTCGTCATCATTTCATGGAGGAAAATTTCTTTCTCTTGCTTATCAGCAATCTCCCACAGTTACCAGTGATAATCGTCGGGTATATGCTTCAAGAATATCAGAATATAAAGTAGCAGATGGAAAAATATTACGTAGTGATGATGGAGGAAAAAGCTTCAAATATACTGCAGCTTTGCCTATCCCTAAAAATTCAGTCATTACTAAAATTGTTATGCATCCGGAGGATCCAGATCTGGTTCTTGTACTTTCCAATAAAGAACGTCATGTTTCTCCTAAAAATGCCTTATACCTGAGTGATGATGGAGGAGACTCCTGGGTTGAAATTGCGCAGAGTATTCATAATATTAGTGATGTTGTATTTCATCCTGTAGCTCCTCATTATGCCTTTATTTCGAACAAACCATCATCTGCATTTGCCAGTATATACATTAATGACCTAAAGCCAGCATCACCAGGCATCAGGGATGACAACTGGGATACTGTTTTTACAACACCTTCTTACGACAATGAACATTACACTCCAGTTTTAATTTTATGGCCTGAAATTACTAATTCTCGTACGATACGTGCTCTCAATCTCTATACTACTTGGCAGTTTAGTGCTCAGACTGGCTGGCGACTCTTCTATAACAATGGCTGGCAACAACAAGGCTTGGGAGAAAGTAGTGATTGGTCTGGTAATAAAACGGACTGGAAAATGGGTTGGTCAAAAAAATATACGATATTTTCGGCCTCACATGAATCAGTCAATCATACTCTAGGTTTTGACTTATCTGATCCGAATCGCATACTTTGGGCAACCAACCAGTTTGTTCATAGTGGACAACAGATTACTCAAGGAAATGGCTATACGCTGGATTTTAAAAATCTCGCTACAACAGGTAGCGATATAGTCGGCTGGTCTTCAACGGGGCTGGATAACATTACACCTTTTATTCTTGATGTGAATAGTGCTGATCCTGAAGTTATCTATGCTGGATTAAACGATTTAGGTTGTACCGTTAGCCGCGATGGTGGGAAAACATGGACGTTGTGTGTACATAATAGTGGAAAATGGCTAGAGGGATTTGAGTACAAAAAATCGTATGGGGGTGTTGCAACGGCTCTTGTTTCCGATCCTTCAAATGCAGCAAGCGTCTGGATGTTTGCTGCAGGAAACCAAAAACAGAATGTTTCTCCAAGGCATAGCAATAATTATGGAAAACTATGGGATAGAAACATTAACAATGAAAATGTGCCTTGGGTACCACAAGGTCAACAACAGCCCTCTACACGTGATATTTATGGTTTATCAGTCGATCCAACAAGCAACATTAGTCAAAGAAGGTTATTTGTAACAATCGATGGAGTTGTATACATGAGTGAGGATCATGGCAAAACTTGGTCACCCGTTTATACTTGTAATTCAGGGTGTCGTGTTACAGAAGTTGCCTCTGTTACCGACACTGTTTCTTATGTCTATGCGGGTGGTGAGGATGGCTTATTTGTTTCAAAAAATAATGGTTTAGACTGGAAACGAATTCTTTCACGGAGCAAAATTCAAGGTTTTTTAAAAGTTCTAGAAGCACCCGAAAAAACCACGATATTCGACCGCTATGATTGGGCAGGTATCTCAGGAATAGCTATTAACCCTAATAATCCAAATATTGTTTATGCTGCGGCCTTTATCAAAGGAGATACTCAAGGAATATACAAGTGCGATGTAACTGACGCAATAGGAGTTGATAGTGATTGTCAGCTAATTTTAAAAAACACCTCTTTTGTCAGAGATGTAGCAATTGACCCTTCCAATCCAAATAATTTATATGCCACTTCCTCATCAGCATATACATCGGGAGGGTATAAACCAGATTCAGCAGGAGTACTTCGTTCTATCGATGGTGGTACAGTCTGGACAGAGTTAAATAATGGATTGGATTGGCCAATGGCCTATCCTATTCAGGTCAACCCAAAAAATAGCAATATTATTTATGTCGGCTCTCCCGGTGGAGGTAATTACAAACTTGATCTTTCAGGTTGTGATACTTCAGTGAATATAGCTAATGATCAGTGGCATCAGATTAGTCTTCCTTGTGTTTTGCCGAACAATGCTCAGAGCCTTCAGGCTGTCTTTAGTGATGATATATCTGGCACTTACGGCATTGACTGGGTTGTTTTTTCTTACAATTCCTCTAGTCGTAAATATGCAAAAGTCGGTTTGAGTGATGTCCTTAAGCAGGGAGTAGGTTACTGGATTATTCAACTTAATGGGTCAACGGTAACTATAGATTTACCAATAGGTAGCACTCAAACACCAGTCACACAGACGAATCAATGTGTGAGTGCAAAAGGGTGTTTTAGTATCCCACTGGCTACCCAACCAAGTCAGATTAAGTGGAATATGTCCGGTCACCCATTTTCAAATAACATAACCTTGGATCGTTTCCGAATAGTAACAAATAGTGGTCTGTGTGCTAACGGATGTACATTAGATCAAGCAAGAAATGAGAATATTATCGAAAATAAACTTTGGGTCTATAACGGTGTAACATATAAAGAGCTAGAGGGTAATGCCCCAATTCATCCTTGGACTGGTTTTTGGATTGCAACACTTATAGGGAGTGATGCGTTAGAACCGAAGCTGGAGATCCCCATAGATTAAACAAAAGGCATAAATAAACACCTGATTACTCACAAGCTTCTGACAAATTAGATTTATTTTATAATACGAATTCCAAGATCTATCTACCTGTCAGTATCTTTTAGCTTGAAAAAAATGGAATAAAAAAGAGATATCACTCATTTTCTTAATATTAAAAAATGCATTGTTTTCTATTTTTTTAAAGTACTATAAATTCAGCTAGTTATAGCAATTGAGTTTCCATTGGTTTACTGGAAACTTATAGGTAATCAGGAACAAATATGTAAGCTTATTTATATTTCATGTGGACTTATGACAAAAGCTTCATAACAAGTTGATTTATTAGAGACTCAACTGCTTAAGCAATGGAGTTTGTTAGAAAAAATGGGTAGTGGGTCGAACTTGTAGCTATCCTGTTTAATTTGATTTCATAACCTGTTATCAAGATGTCAGCTGCCCAAAGTGCAACAGTACAAAAATCACAAAACCTGGGGAAAATGGTAACGGAAAGCAACATTTTTATTCTCGTCTTTCAGAGTGTAAAACTAAAACATTCATGCTTGATTATAATTACAAAGCCTATGCATACGGAATGACTGAGAGAATCGTTGAAATGGCTATTAATGAGAGTGGTATTAGAGATACAACCAGAGTACTTAAAATCAATAAAAACACAGTGATTAAATTTTTTTTAAGGAATTAAAAGCATTGCTAATCCCCTTGAAAATTAAACGTTTTTACACGGATGACTGGGGTGCCTATGACCGATATATTGAACCTAATAAGCACTAAGTGGGAAAACGTATACTCTAAAGATTGAACGTAAAAATTTAAATTTAAGATCATGGATTAAGCGACTGACACGAAAAACAAATTGTTTTTCAAAGTCGAATTTAGTGTGGACATTCATACTCAGCACAAATTCGACCCACTACCCTTTTATTATTATGTAAAAACTCTTTCTCCTTAACAATCTATTAAGGTAGGTGGATAAATGTGGCTGATGCCTAACTGGGATAAAATTTTTAACCTTAATTTAAACCCAATTATCTCAGCTGCATTGAATATCTACGATTACTGTTATCATTACTAGTTCTATAATTGCCTGTTGTAACATCAGTTTCCAGTTCAAAAATTATTATCAAAATATACTTAAAAAACAGCAATTTAACAATATTTTTAAATAAAATCCTCCTTTACTTAATGCTCTACAACGTGTCTAATAGCTCTGTTGACCTATAAAAAATTGCTTACTATTTTTTTTCATATACTAGGAAAAATAAGTTAATTCCTATCCTCTGATTAAGTTATGTTTCACAATTTTCATTATATTTGAACGCGCCGATATAAATACAACTAACTTCACTCAGTCAAGGGTACAAAATTTATATCAACCTATTTTTTTGTCGAATGCAAGATACAAAAATAGTTGCATAACGAGTTACTCACCTGTTTGAATACGCAACTATCAGCAAAAAAAAAGCTCTTAAAAAACCGTACCCTTGACCATGCTGAGTATATTTATTAGACATATCAGCTCTTTCTTTCTATCTTAGATATATTAAGTTTTTTCATTTTCATTATTGGATCTCTACATTTTATGAATAAACGTTTAACGAATAAATTAAAGTTTTTTTTGGTTTCATTTTTATGCTTATTCTCATTATCTTTTTTTTCACTACCTGTTTTCTCATTTCAGAAACCAGATACATCTATTATTGATAATTCCTCTTTGGATAAAAACAAACAAACAGGTTCATCAAGTTGTTGGGAAGTTACAGGATGGGCTCCAGAGCGGGGATACTTAGGACAAACAGCCATGTTACAAACAGTCAGTTGTTCAACGACTCCCTCAGACCATGGCTGGACAAAAATCTCAGTTTCGTATGGTAAAAAAGTACCTCCTAATCTTTTTCTTCTAATATCTTTAAAGGATTATCATGTCGAAAAAATGGTATTTAGTCCTTTGCTTTTCTTTAACGGTTCTGAAAAAAATGGAAATCCTTCAATTATTACTGACGGCTCTTTATGCGAGAACTGTAGTGATGAGACGCCATTAGAGTTATTTCCACCAAATAATAAAGGTAACTTTAATAAAAAAAGTAAGGGGGGCAATAAGAATGAAGAATTATGGGGAAAAAAAACACAGACAAAAAACTGTGGGGCTAATGCGGTTTATGTAGGCCCTAATAAAGCAAAAGAGTATGGCGGAGTTTGTCTTCATTATAGTAAGGGAGTATTTGAAATACATGCGAGTTATACAATGGAAAAAGATTGCTCATTAAATAGTGTTTATGTTGGCCCCAATAAACCTGAGATCCATGGAGGGTATTGCCTTAGATTAAAAAATCGTAAATTGCGTTCGTCTTTTACCAAGAATAAAGTTTGCGAACAGGGAGGAGTATACGCAGGACCAAATAAACCAGAACAACTTGGAGGGTACTGTGTCTATATTGTTGAATAACACGTTATTTTCTTTTTTTGTAGACAGTCCTCTGTCAAAAGAGACAATATAATAATATGTACTGATTCAAACTTGATCTGACAGTTACCCATTTTTTAAAGTACCTATCAGATTAAGTTTGAAATAGACATTTTTTTTCAAGCAATGTTTTACACTTATTCACTTTCAACAAATATCTTTGAGACTGTAGCTAATTCTGAGTAACTACTCTTTTAAATATAATCTCCTCAAGTGATATTATTACCCCTCCTCTGGCCTATTTTTAAATTGAGCTTTTCTCTCAGTTTTCCAAATATACTATTTACTTCTGTAACAAGAAGTTTTGTTATATGGGTATCTCTATTAATTGTGGATGAGAAAATTGAGAACCAAAACATTCAAAATCAAGGCGATATTCGCACGTAATAGCAGGCTATTGCGAAGAATTTCAATGCAGAGATTGGATGTTTTGGACTCAATTTTTCATTCATCAATTAATAGAGGTGCCCAAATATTCAAACCCTCTCCTACACATCTTCTGTATTAAAGTATCGAATTAATGGGGGTGAGCTAAACGTAGCTCCCAATATTTGCATAACACCTGTTTCGGTTCTCCATTGTAAATAAGATTCATAATCTTCAAAGCTCTGCCATTTTTCATAGAAAAGCACATGATTCATCTCATGTTCTATATGGATAGAAATATTGATAAAACCTTTGTACTGTCTGGTTTCTGGTAAATAAATAGATAATAACTTGAGCAACTCTTCCTTTTGCCCCTCTTTAATATCAGCCTCTAAAATTACAATAGCACTCATTTATTTCTTACCTCTTATAGTTAATATTCAAGCACCACCATGATATTAACTACTAGAAAAGACGACTACTCACAAACCGTCAAAAGTAGTCATTTACATTCAATTTTTTCTCATTGTCTTGTTCGGTGTTTCTCCATGAATTAATTTATATGCTTTGATAAAATTAGAAACATTGCTATAACCTATTTCAATAGCACAAGTTGTAACATTCATCCCTTCAGACAATAACACCTTGGCTTTTTCCATTTTTTTCTTAATTAACCATTGCTTTGGTGTTTGTCCATGTTTTCTTTTAAAATCCCGATTAAACGTAGATAAGCTTCGACCACTAAGATTGGCAAAATCTGTGACTGTAAAATTTTTGTCATAATTATCAATCATAATAGATTCAATACGCCTTTTTTTCTTTTGGTTTTCAGAAGAATTAAGTGTATTGATAATTTCACTTTGATTTCTTAGATAAATCAGGTGTAAAAACTCCAAAATCTTAAGCTCTAAAATTTCTTTATCATTTTCCAAATCGAAATAAATATCCCTTAAAGAGTTAAAGTAATGTATGAATTTGTTATTTGTTTTCAATTTACAAATAGTCGGTGTGGCTGCGGATAAATTTCTATGTTGTTTGATTTTTGAGCTTAAAAATTTGATGACTATTTCGTGATCAAAAAAAACAAGAAATACATCTATACAGTCTTGATCCTTAATAAAATCAGAAATTAAATAAGTGTCTCGGGGCATGAATAACATTTCATTTTCATGTAAAACAACACTTTCTCCTTCATAGGTTTTTACTTCCACTTTTCCCTTTTCAACGAATAAAAAACAATGAGAAATGGAAATTTTTTCTTGTTCTAATACACTTTCTTTCAACCTTTTATATAAAATGCATGAGTCATTATGATATAAAACTTTCTTTACACTCGGATGGTTATATAGAGCTTTAGGGAGAATGTCATATTTCATAATAAATTTGAACATTAAAAAAACACAGGAATATTAGCTGCGCACTTGGTAGCAGCCTCATTTGGATAGTAAATACATCACTCACCAATTTCATTCTAGATTTCCGGACAAAAAACTATATTGGAGTTTTCCCATTTAATCATTTTCTAGATCATTAATTCAACAAGAATTTTATCCTCCCTACTTCCTTTTTAGTTATTGTTGATAAATCTGTTTTTCAGGTATTTAATGCATAATAAGCCTTATTTTCTTTTTTACTAACGATTTATCTCAACAATAAATCACCTACCCTATTGTACTTCTTCTCAAATCAAGTTATTTGACATAACAATGTGTTAAATAACCTAAAAAAATATTTATCTAGTATAAATACAACTCAAGACATTGATATTAATAGCTTTATGCTTGGTTTAAAAATTGCTTATTATCCTTACGGGTTTCTGTCAATTAAAGTCCCTTCTAGACTTCCTTATTGCATTCACCATACGAAATATTTGCCTTATATCAATATCTAAATTAATTGGAAAATACTAATGAACAATTTCTTCCCCATCAAAGATTGCATTAAAAAGCTAATCAAGTTTTTGGCTTTCACTATGCTTTTTTCCATTGCAAGTACCCAAGGAGCTAGTGCAAAAAACTTGATGCATAAAGCTCCTAGGCTGAACAAACACAAACATCCTCCTACCGTAGACAAGGATCAAGTCCTTCTTCGTCGAACCTCACATGGTGTCGTTCATGTCAAAGCTTCAGGCTATACCGGCATTGGTTATGGAGTGGGATATGCCTATACTGAAGACAATCGTTGTTTACTTTCTCATCGTATTGCGGAGGTAAATGGTCGACTTTCGGAACAACTTGGAGCTGATGCCCCTGTCACAAGCGATATGCATGATTTAACCTACACTGCTTTACAATCAGATCACTATTATAAGGGATGGTTTAATATTGAAAAAATTTACGCTGGGTTTGAAAAAGGAGCATCTGAAGTCAGAGAGCTTGCAAATGGCTATGCTGCGGGTGTCAATAAATTCCTTGGCGACCATCCAGATCTTGCATCGTGCCCCGTAAAATTTAAGGGTGATGTTACGGTAGAAGATATATATCGAATGTGGGTGGCAACTGCAAGTGTTGCAAGTGGTGAAGTAGTCGCTGGAATGCTTCCTCATTCCGCACCTGCTAACACTGCAATTGGACTTAAAAGCAATTCTATAAAAAACAAGAGTGCAGAAAAAAAAGTCATCGCTGCTTCATCAATAAAACCTTTGAGTTCCAAACTTACTTCAGTTGGCAGTAATGCATGGGCGATTGGTCGAGAGGGTACTAAAAAGGGCAATTCTGTTCATTTATATAATCCACATTTTCCTTGGGAAGGTATTCAGCGACAATACATGATACATATCACCTTCCAGGTGAGTTAAATGTAATGGGAGTTACGTTGGGTGGCTTTCCTATTCCTTTTTCTGGATTTACAAAAGATATAGCTTGGGGACTCACTTTCTCAGCAGCAGCACGTTGGTCATTGGCAGATTTAAAACTTGAAGGTAATCCGCTATCTTATAAAGTAGATGGCGAAACCAAAACAATCACTTCAGAAGTTTTATCAATCCCTGTATTGGGTGAAACCAAGCCTCGTCAAGTTCCTTTTTATCGTGCAGGTGAAGATCCTATTATTGATGCTGATTCATTCTTTTTTGGTTGGTACGACGATCCTAACAATCCTGGTCGCGCATACGCAGCTCATGATGTAAACGCAGATAACACACGAATTGTTGAACAGTTTTTACGTGTTGCACAGGCTAAAGACGTACATGAACTCCAACACGAGCTTGAAGAAATTCAAGGTGTACCTTGGTCGTATGTTCTTGCTAGTGATTCACAAGGTGAAGTCTATTTTGGAGATGTTTCAGCAGTACCCAACATTTCTACTGCTGATATTGGTAATTGTGTTGTATCCGCTGTGGGTGCATTCCACCTTCCACATGGGATAATCGTACTTGATGGTACTCGTCATCAATGTAACTGGACTGGGTTGATGCCTGTCGCTGACTTACCACAAACTGTTCGCTCTGATTATGTCGCTAATAGCAATAATACATACGAGCGGCCTAACTTAGAGCAACGGCTAACGGGATTTTCTCCTATCTTAGGTAATGAAGGTGAAGCATTAGATTTACGCGCCAGTCTAGGCTTGCAAATGGTTACTGATCGCTTGAATGGATCGGACAAACTTGGTAAACCGGGGTTTTCACTAAAATCAGCAAAAAAAGTTTTTTTCAAATCACGTAATCATGCGGGCGAACTGCTTGTTGATGGCATTGTTAAAGATTGTTCAATGACCCCTACTGGAGAGTACGAAGAGAAACAGGTTAACCTAAAAAGAGTATGTCGCGCTCTAAAAAAGTGGAATCGTAGGAATAATACCCGTAGCAGAGGAGCCGCAGTTTTTCGTGGTATGTGGCAGGCATTATCTGATGCACAAATAGCTAAAGATAATTTATTTCTAGTCCCTGCATCTATAGAAGACCCATTAAATACACCCTCTGGTTACACCACTGATCCAGTTATTCGCACAGCAGTTCGTAATGCACTTGCCCGTGTTGCTGCTACATTCAAATCCAAAGGTATTTCACCAAGGGTTCGTTGGGGGAAAGTTCATAAGGTTAAAACGCCTTCTCGTACTTATCCTATGTCAGGTGGTTTTTCAACAGAAGGTATCTTTGATTCTATTGTGAGTTCCGACGCATTTTATACATTTGATGGTTGGGTCAATACGTTAGATGGAAATAAGCCAGAAACTCTCTATGGTGCAAGCTATCTTCATGCCGTTTCTCATGGATCAAAAGGTGTGCGTGCTGTCGGTGTCTTACCCTATAGTCAAGCAACAGAACCATCATCACCTTGGTATCTTGATCAAGTTAAATCTTGGTCTAAAAACAGATGGTTCAAATTTCCTTTTTCTGAAAAGCAAATCCGTCGTGATTTACAATCTAAAGAAAAACGATTTAGCATGTAATGATAACTAAACAACCACCAGCTAAAGCTGGTGGGTTCGTATAATGGACTAAAGTCCGGATACGGGTCGCGGGACTGGGCTCCAACCATTCAAAGGCACAATATATAAGCATTATAAAGTTAAAAAAATACTATATATTGTGCTTTTTGGTGGCTCTTGAATGGTTGGAGCCCAGTCCCTAAATCACAAACATATACTTTTGGATAATTATATAAAAAAGTAGTGTGTGATATTTTAATTAGACATCAGATCATGCGTTTCAACTAACAATTACTTAGTTAATTGTTTTTGTACATAATAAAAAACAGAGTATCTTATAATTATTTGATTTTATACTAGAATATGAGTTACAAGGATCATTAAAATAATTATTGATAACAATAAATTATTTTCGTGTACTGAAATGATAATGAACTAGCTTTACTTTTCCTTACGGCTTGAAGTTCTGGAGTATAAACAATATGAAATATTTATTTCTCATTCTATTGTTGAGTACCAATACTGCTCAATCAGCTCCCATTGAAATAGTTTCATGGGGCTCACTTAAGGTTCTATCTTTTAGAGCCTATGATGTTAATAATATAGAAGTAACTGATTTTAAAATTCATTTAGGCCATGATGTATCTTCAACTCTTGATTATTCTCACTCAGGACCAAACCAGCCTATTGTTAAGTTCGGTAATGTATTTAATCCTAGTTCTAGTTTTAGTTTTAGTTTTAGTTTTTTAGAAGGAATCACTGCTTCAAGTAGTTCAGCCAATGATTATGATAGGGCTTATTTTTTTGGGTTTGCTCCTTTTGAACCCTTTAAACCGAATAATTCTAATCATGCTCTCAACCAGATTGGAATGTCATATTCCAGTGGGTTTAATGAAATAATTTTGAGCGACATCAATGGTAAAATTGATCGATTCGAGTTTGATTATAAAATTGAATATGGCGTCAATTATGTAAATGACAATCCTGATGATTTTCGCGTTCAAACCAAAATAGAAATTGATACGTTTGGAGAAGTTATTGAGCCGGGTGGCCCAAAAAACTTTATCTTTATCTCAGATGATTTCCTGCCTGAAAATAGTTTCTCATTCGAAACACTCTACACAAGGCATCTATCAATGGATCAAATCACTAGCTCTCTGTCCTATAGCCCTAGTTCTCAGTTATTTCATGAGGATACTGATATAACGGTCCAAACTGTATTAAATATCAACCCTATACCTATTCCAGCAGCACTATGGTTGTTTGGCTCTGCTTTAATAGGCTTGGCAAGCTTTACTTTTAAAAACAAAACATCATAAAAATTCAGCCCTTCCTGCTCAACAAATTTTGGAAACCAAAATCTATTGAGTAATGGAGACTAATTGTGCAAGCAAAGTGTATGACTTAATATTGGCATACAAAAGCACAACTGTGCGCTTACACTTTATAAATATTTTATGCTCGTTCTTTATCACTATTAAACTTTAATCTCAATTCTTTAGCAACAGTATAAGCATTTAGAGATTTAACAATTTCTTGCCCTAACGCTAATGCTAAGTTTACTGGCACTGCATTACCTATTTGTTTGTAAACTTGATTCATACTTCCTTCAAATATCCAGCTATCTGGAAAAGTTTGGATTCGAGCATATTCCCTCGTTTGAAAAGGACGAGTGAATTCGGGGTGACATCGTTCTGTTTGTTTTTGGGCTGGAGCAGTCGTCAGTGTTAGGCAAGGTTCATCCCAGCTAATTCTTCGCGCCATGCCCGTTTTTCCTCCCCCTAAATAGTAGCTTTTAAGCATATATTCTTTTTGAATTTCTTCAGGTAAATCACGCCAATAGCCACCGGGAGGAATCAATTCCATTATTTCACTTTTTCGCTTAGGGTAGCTTTGACCAATTGACTCAGGCACATCTGTATCAAATAACTCACCAGCTTTAAGTGCAGCCGATAAATTCATCATTTTAATTGCTGCTATAGGGAAATTAAAGGTAATTCCGCTGCCTTTTTTTATACCTATTAAAAATAAACGTTCTCTTTTTTGAGGCACATTATAAAAAGCAGCTTTTAATATTTTGGGTGATAAAACGTCATAACCCAAGTCTTCTAAAATTTGAACCATTGATCGTAAAGTTTGCCCATTGTCATGAGTTAAAAGTCCCTTAACATTCTCACCTACACAAATTAAGGGCTCTACTTCTTTAACTGTTCTAGCAAACTCATAAAACAATGTACCTCTTGCATCATCTAATCCACGTTTTTTTCCGGCATAACTAAAAGATTGACATGGGAAGCCTCCAGTCACCACATCAATCTGCCCTTTAAATTTCACAAAAGACAGTTTTGTCACATCACCTTCTACCACATTCCATTGAGGTCTATTTTTTCTTAATGTTTTACAAGCCCATGGATCAATTTCATTTAACAATTTACAAGATAAGCCTGCCTTTTCTAACCCTAAAGCAAGACCACCCGCACCTGCAAATAATTCTATAACAGAATAAGGTTTAATTGCAGTACAACAATCTGGATATTTTTTTTTAATTCTATCGTCACAATCAATATCTATGTATTCCTTCAACAATTCATAAGAATATGTCCTATAATTGTTCGGCATTCTAATTGGCTTTAATTTTCCACTCTCATCCCACCGCCTTAAAGTTTGTTTAGAAACAGAGAGTAATTCAGCTGTTTCTGCTAAAGAGTAATAGTTTTTCATGCCAATATTATTCAACGTTATACAGGGTTACTTATTTTAAAGATTTATAGATGATGAATCAAGACGAAAAAAAGTTAATTTTAGAAAAGTCTCAAATTTGGTTTAAAGAAAGTATCGCTGAAAACCATATCAAGAACACAAAAAAACTACTCAAAGCATCAAGTTTTGATATTAATCCATTTTTAGCTGTTTATTTATCTAATTTTTTAACCGGCAATACAGACCCTAAAAGTATAGCAAAAGCTCTTTTATATCCAAGGGTTCTAGGAACATCCATCACAACATCATTCGGTACAAATATTCAAAAATTTACAAATGAAGTACTCTCTTCTTTTGGCAGTACCACTTCCGGTATTGATATTGAATTTATTGATCAACTCAATAAAAATAAAATTTACTGCCAATTAAAATCAGGTCCAAATACCATTAATAAAGATGATGTTGAAACTATTGTTGGTCATTTTAAAAAAGTAATACACCTGGGCAGAACAAATAACTTAAGAATTACTCATGATGATATGGTGGTCGGTATTATTTATGGTGATACAAGAAGCTTAAATGGACATTATAAAAGAATTACGACGGAATATGACTACCCTATTTACATAGGTCAAGATTTTTGGCACAGATTAACAGGTGATGAAAATTTTTATTCAGACCTAATTCAAGCCATTGGACAGGTTGCGATAGAAGCTGATTTTTCTGAAGAATTAGATGAAGTGATTAACTCTCTTTCAAAATCACCTGAAATCATAAAACTTTCTAATAAAATATAGAGATTCTCTCTGTACAAGACAAACCTAAAACTTACTTAAAACTTTCGCGATAATAGTCAGCAACGAACTATCCTTATCATATTATGTCTTATTATTACTTAACTAGAAAGGATCTCACTATGCAATATTCATCGCCTGTTACACTAGTTTTAATTTTCTACTTAGCTTTATTTTCAGTATCAACAAATGCTGAAATAACAGAGAAAAAAACGACTTTAGATGATCAAACTAAAGTCGCCATCACTATTTATAATAATGACCTAGCTTTAATTAAAGACCAAAGAAAAATAAGCTTAGACAAAGGCAATAATCGTCTTGCATTTCGAGGGGTGAGCGCTAAAATGCGACCTGAAACAGCGATGTTGCGTAGTTTAACCCACGGAAAAGGCTTTAATGTTATTGAGCAAAATTTTGATTATGATTTATTAACCCCCGCTAAGTTATTAGATAAATATGTCGGACAACCTGTCCGACTAGTCACGACCAATCCTGCAACAGGCAATGAAACTAAAGAAACAGCAATCGTTCTTAGTACACATCAAGGCGTCGTACTAAAAATAGGTAATCGGATTAAAACTAACCCGAAAGGTCAGTTTGTTTTTGATAATATCCCTGAAAATCTTAGAGATCAACCGACTTTAGTCACTCAGTTAAATAGCTCAACATCTCAAGCTCAACAAGTAGAGCTAAGCTATTTATCAGGCGGGTTATCCTGGAAAGCTGATTATGTGGCCGAACTTAGCGCTAATGATAATTCAATTGATTTACTTGGCTGGGTAACATTAAATAATAAAAGTGGAGCAGATTATAACAATGCAACTTTACAATTAGTTGCAGGAGATGTTAACCGAGTTAAAGAACAAACTAAAGTTGCTCATCTTACGAGACAAATGGAGTATTCAATGGCTGCTGATGCTGGTTCTATGTCTGAAGAAAGCTTATTTGAATATCATCTCTATAGCTTAAATCGACCCACCAGTATATTAAATAATCAGACTAAGCAAGTTTCCTTACTCTCCGCTAACTCTGTCCCTGTTACAAAAGAGCTTATATTGAATGGTGCTAACTATTACTACAGTAGTCGACAACGTCAGATTGCTAAGAAACTTAAAGTTGGCGTTTTTGTTCAGCTAGAAAATAAAAAAAAGGCCGGCTTAGGTATGCCAATTCCTAAAGGTATTGTTCGAGTCTATAAAAAAGATAGCCAAGGAAATGCCCAGTTTATTGGTGAAGATCATATTGACCATACGCCTAAAAATGAAACTATTCGTTTGAAATTAGGGGATGCGTTTGATATTACCGTGAATAAAAAACAAACTAATTTTGCCAAACGTAAACATATACTGCCTGGCAAAAATGCTTTTGAAAGCTCTTTTCAAATAGAATTAAAAAATGCAAAGTCTACAGCAGTTACCATTTCTGTTCGTGAACCTATTCCTGCTGATTGGAAAATGTTAAAGGAAAGTCACCCTCATAAGAAAGTGGCTGCTGGCACAGCAGAATGGAAAATAAAGGTTCCTGCTGAAGGAAGTACGGTATTAGATTATCGTGTGCTTGTTGAATATTAAACAAACAGATAAGCCCATTAATTTAAGAAATTGATGGGATAAAGCTCGGCGCGCCAGTGTTTATGCAACAGTTTATGAAAGTGCTGAAAACGGTGATACCAACGGATGGAGTATTTACGATCAGTCCCCTGATGGTGCAACAATAACAAATATCTATGATGCAGAAAGAGGCAGTAGAGTTATTCAGTTAGTCGGTACAACCATAGCCAATGGTTATCGCCTTGGTAGTTCGTGGAATAATAATGCTTCAACTATCAAATGGAGTATGAAGTATGCTGAACCATTTGTTGTTTATATTTCAATTCAGACAAGCAAAGGACATCGCTATATTTACTATACTGCAGTCAATCAAGATTATGGCCTTAGTGCCAATGGTAATTATATTCATCATGGGTTGGGTACAAATATATCTGATAATTCATGGCATACATTAACGAGAGATTTAGCCGCGGATCTCGCACATTATGAACCTGGCAACCAGTTTATAGCCCTAAATGGTTTTTTGATAAGAGGAAGTGGTTTCGTGGATGAGATAGAGACTCTTCCATCGATAATTCCGAACAACCAAATATATGGTGTCACACTAGATACGATTGATAATATTGATGCCAGTGTTGATGCAGTAGGTTCCTTGTCTAAAGAAATGACGACTCGAGTTGTCTTTGATACTGTTCCGGCTTCAATTTATACCTCAGCACTTAGTAAACTTTCACGCTCAAGTTATATTATGGGACAATTATTCGATTCAGAATACATTAAACAATATACACCAATAGCGTATCAGGTTCGAGTAAATGAATACCTTGATCTACATGGTGATATTGTTGATATATGGGAAATTGGTAATGAAGTGAATGGTGAGTGGACTGGAGATAACCCAGACTTAGTAGCTCAGAAAACAGTCGCAGCATATCAGAAAGCAAAAAACCGTGGTTATCAAACGGCATTAACACTTTACTATAACGATTTTGTCGAGAACGACGGATGTTGGAGTAAAGAGTATGAAAAGATGCGACCCTGGGCAAAAACACGATTAAACAATGCACTAAAAAATGGAATTGACTATATCCTGGTAAGTTATTACGAGGAAGATTGCAACTATCATCAACCCTCACTATCTGAGTGGAACAATGTATTTAATGACTTGGGTAAAATTTTTCCAAATGCAAAACTTGGGTTTGGTGAAGTAGGCACAACGACAACAGATAAGGAAGCTTATTTAAGCCGTTACTATTCGTTAAGTATTAATCACCCACGTTTTATTGGTGGTTATTTCTGGTGGTATTTCAAAGATGATATGACACCAAAATCCAAACCACTCTGGTCAAAATTTAACCAGATCCTCGAAACATTACAATAGTCCCTATGTTTCTTACATTTTTAACTTGAGATCTAATTTGATAAGCCAACTAAATTGACTATATCTGCTTTATCAGTGTAGAGCTAAAATTTAGGTTGATTTAATTAGTCAAACCTTAAGAAGCCTCTGATTAAGTCTTAAAATAACGATTTAACTAAAGATAACTTGTTGAATTAATAGTGCATTAATTTTAGAGGATCAACTTGATCAGAGGTTCCTTAAAAACCCCTTATCCTATCGATATCAAAATAAATAGCCTTACGCTACGCTAATCAAATTTACAACTCTAACTTGATGGTATTAAGTCACAGACTGTATAAAAGCTTTCTTGATATTCTAACTACAAATTAAATCAGGTGATCGGTTAATTAATACATTTATGGATACATATTGTGTATTTATTTATGATCTTAAAAAATTCAAAAAACAAGTTTTTTATAAAAAGATTTTCTTTCATCTCGTTAGTTGTTTTCAACGCCCGGCATCTAACGTGATCTTTACTTTACTTGGGCGTGGAGAAAAATCATGAAAAATATCGTATTAGTGACTGCTTTAACAGTTTTTTCAAATACTCTTCTAGCTGCCACACTATTTGAAGAGAACTTTGAAGGTGACCTAACCAAGTGGACGGGTAAAAATGAAGGAAATCATAGTGGAGAAATTATTAAAGACCCAATAGGAGATGACCATGTGTTAAGTTTTAAAAGCGTAACGGGTAAAGGAGATATTTTTAGTAAAGTAATTTCGAATCCTTCTGGGAAGTATACTTTATCCTTTTGGTATTTGGGACAAAAGGAGTCAGGAAGTGTTGATGATAATTACGGAGGATTCGTTGGATACAATTTTGGTAACCCAGGTGATAATAATCATAAATGGTTAGCAGGCACAAAAGAAGATTATCCTGGATTAAAAGCGCATCTAAAAGATACAGAAAAATGGGAAAAAGTAACCATAAATTTTACAGCTGAGAAAGATATTCGCCTTACGCTTGAAGATTGGGTGGATGCTCAAGGAATTGCAGGCGATGTTTACTTTGATGATATATTATTGACAGATCAACAAGAAACTACTTGTCCTACTACTCAAGGAACAATTTCACAAAATTTAGATATGAATATTCCGTCAATAATGTACCAGGCACCTTTCAACAACCAAAATCTATGGGTTAAATTAAAATATAAAGGTCAGCAAGGCGGACAACATATTTGGGGGCTAAAAGAATATGGCAATAACTAAGTAATAAAATAAAACAACAAAACTAATGCTTCAGTTAACGTAAAATTCGGCTTCTTTTTTACGTTAACTGAATGTAACTCTTTACCAAAAAACAGAAAAGGTTATTTATTTTGTGTAACTACTTATGATTAATCTCTACTATAAGAGGATAAGTTGTTATGAATAAAAAAGAACTTGAAGCTTTTGCACTCGAAGCAGTGAATAGATAAGCTCCGGTTCGTCCTTGTACACCTTGGAATGGTTTAATAAATTTAACTGAAGAACTCGAAAATGTTTCTAAAGCGTGTCAAGTGATAACCTTCTCCAATACGAAATGAGTCTAATCTGACTAAATCAGTCAATCTGTTCATGATGAAACAATGAGAGCCATCGTGAATCTTAAAGAATTAATAAATACCGAAGATTTACAAACTTTTTAGAAGGAACTCAAGCCATTGTATTTAGTGTGTCCGACATTAAAACAGCGTGCTATGATTTTATGACATTAAAGCAGTTCCACTACAGAGCGTTAAATAAACGACAAAAAGACATTTTGATACGCTTTTTGCGACAAGTAACAGCCTATTCTCGCCAACAGTTCACCCACCTCATTCATCAATACCTAAGAACGAGAGTCATACATCAACGTGCTCCCAACAAGCCCACAGGTTTTAAGCAAAAATATACGGCAACCGATATTGCTTTACTGGCAAAAATAGACGAGCGATATGATACGCCAAGTGGTGAGTCAGTACATTTAAAGAGTTAAATATTTAACCTTTCAAATGAAGTGCTTTGCTATAAATATGAGTGAGACTATTTCTGATTTTTTTTGGGAGGGCTGGTTTTTTAGGTACGGAGATTCCTTCTTTAATTTCGGACTCTATACTATCAAGCATCTCGATTCTTGACCTATTAATTCCTTTTCCTTTTCGGCTTAAAGTAATATAAAACAGATGATCTGTTGTAGAGAAAAAGCCTACTTCTTTTAAAGGAGTTAATCCAAGACAAAAGAGGTCGTGTATCATCAGCCGAAAAGAGTGAGGAACGAAGCACCAAGCATGAACGTCTATGTACGTTTTCTCATTAAGAACTGTTGTCATGCCTTGAGAGGCATCTTCTAAGGAATGAACACAAGCATAGTTTCCAGCAACACTGGGATCCCATGCTATTGTTCCTGCTTTTGACACAACATTTAGATAATATTCTGCTACTGTGCCTGGAGTATGGATTTTATTTTTCAGATAGTGGCTATCAATGATCTTTGAAAGTCCAGTTATGGGGCGATAATGATCAAAACAATAGCGTTTGTCCGGGACAACAAGAGAAATCATTCCATCATCTTTTAGAATTGAATCGCAATCGTTTAGAAAGCCAATTAAATCTGGAGTATGCTCAATGACTTGAGAGGCTATAATCCAATCGTAGAATTTTTTTTTCCCTGTAAGCTCTGAATAGTTTTCCCCTTGCCAAACAAAATCAACTTCCTCAATATTTTCCAGAACAACTTGAGCGTCCTTGTATTTAGTCATTAATTGCTCACGGCTCATATGGTCAATAATATGAACTTTATAGCCTTCCTTCTTTGGAGCTACTGGATTGTGGCTAGGTCCAATTTCTAGCCCTTGTCCATTTTGATTAATATACCGCAATACCTTTTTTTTATCGTTCATGATTACTATTTGATATATCTAAAGAGTTAAATGATGGAGTTTCAAAAGATGCAGTTGTTATTTTAAGACGAATTGTTCTAGGAATTCAACTTGAATTATTTTGGACTAAAATACATAGTAATTATATAGTTAGTTATTTCTAAGCATGTATCAAGAGCACCATGCTTAAAGCCAAATTACACAGAGTTATTGTGACCCAATCAGAGTTAAGCTATGAAGGTTTCTGTCCAATTTGACGGCAGGATTCTTGATTTTTCCAGAATAAGAGAGTACGAGAAAATTTAAAATATATTTTTCATTACACTTTCGCTGAAAATCAGGGAAACGAAGCGACAGCGAAGTGATAATTTTTAGTCAGCGGTAGGTAACAGGGAACCAGCTAAAGCCAAGTAAAATGGTAGCATGCGAGAGCAGCTAAAATTTCATATCGACAGCTGTCAAGTCATTGAGGGAGGCTTAACTTAGCGGCTCTTGTGTGGAGTTGAAGTGTACGAACCAACCGGGGCTTATCTATTCGCTGCTTACTTTTGCATTCTCTGGGGACAGGACGTTCCTTAAATCCAAAAAGGAGTGGCTTGTTGAGCAGTTAGGATAAAAAAATGGAATCCCATCACACGATACATTTAGAAACAGGTCTACCTTAAAGCAAAACATTTGACTTCAGTAGCCCCATCAATACTTGTACAAAATCTCAACAGCTAACCAAAATAAATTCAGCTAGTCTAATTCCCAATCAATATAGTAATGAATATGAAGAGTTTTCCTAAAACGAGATAAAATATCATTAGGAAAATTTAATTACCCTACAAATTCCATAATGCTCTCAACTCTGGTTCGCCTCTCAATTCGATTTTATGGCATTGTCATTGTGCTTTCACTTTTATTACTATTTTATGGTAGCTACCGTTTTTCCAACGCTGGCTTAGATATTTTTCCAGAGTTTTCACCCAAACAAGTCATCATTCAAACAGAATCCCCCGGGCTTTCTTCAGAGCAAGTTGAGATTTTAGTGACTCAGCAAATAGAAATGAGTATTAGTGGGTTAATTGGCCTAACGTCAACCCATTCAGAATCAATCCAGGGCTTGTCTATTGTTACCGCTACTTTTCAAGAAAGTAGTGATATTTATAGAAACAGGCAACAAGTTAATGAACGGTTAAGTAGCTTAAGTAACAAACTACCGGCGGGTGTTTCTGCACCCATGCCAGTTCCACTCTCCTCATCTTCTGCCACGGTGCTCACTATTGGTTTAAATTCTGAATCTAAAAACTTAATGGAATTACGTAGTTTAGTTGATTGGACACTTGTTCCTCGTCTACTTTCTGTACCTGGCGTAGCAGATGTGAATATCTTTGGGGGAGAAATTCAGCAATTACAAATTCAAATCAACCCTAAACAATTACATCGCTTTAACTTAGCGGTTGAAGATATTGTTAATGCTGCCAAACAGGCAGGCGAGATTCAAGGGGGTGGGTTTATTGAAAATGTTAACCAGCGTTTTACTATCCAAATTTCTGGGCAACCCAGCACACCCGAACAATTTAAAAAAATCATTGTTAAACGACAAGCGGGAATCAATATCACTTTGGGTGATGTAACATCTATTAAGTATGCAGCAGAGCCCCCAATAGGCGCTGCTCAAATTAAAGGAAAGCAAGGCATTGTGATGATGGTTATTGGCCAGTTTGGAGCAAATACTCTGACAGTTTCTAAACAAGTAGAAGATGCCTTGAGTGAATTTGATAGCCTTTTCAAAAAAGAGGGTATTAACTTTTATTCACATTTATTTCGTCCTGCAGATTATATAGAAACATCACTCTCTAACCTTTCTGGACATTTATTAATCGGTGTTTTTTTTGTCGTACTGATTCTTTACCTCTTCTTATTTAATTTTCGTACTGCCTTTATTTCTGCAACAGCAATTCCTGTTTCATTAATTACCCCTGTTATTATTTTATTAGAAAGCGGAGTCAATTTAAATATTATGGTATTGGGGGGATTAGCTATTGCTCTTGGAGAAGTGGTGGATGACGCTATTATTGATACTGAAAATATTTTTCGCAGACTACGAGAAAATCGCTTATTAAATCAACCAAAACCTGCCGCTCTTGTCATTTATGAGGCTTCTATAGAAGTACGTAGTTCTGTTGTTTATGCCAGTTTTATTGTTGCTTTGGCATTTGTCCCTTTACTCACATTACATGGTGTTGCTGGGCGATTATTTTCACCATTGGGTATTTCCTATATTCTTGCTATCTTAATGTCATTAGTTGTCGCATTAACGCTAACACCCGCCTTATGTTATTTATTACTAGGCAAACAATCCGTTTCACTTAACAAAGAACAGGAACCTCCTTTAATCCGATGGATAAAGCCCTATTATAATAAATTACTCCGTTGGATAAGCAATCATTTTAAATGGGTAATGGGGGGCAGTCTTATTTTCTGTTTATTAGGGTTACTCACCTCTTTTAACCTTGAAAATAAATTTCTACCCGAATTACGAGAGGGTCATTATATAGTTCATACTAGTAGTATTCCCGGCACATCACTACAAGAATCTATTCGTATAGGCTCTGAGTTAACTAAACAATTCCTTAAAATTCCCAACATAGAATCTGTCTCTCAATGGGCTGGGCGAGCAGAACGCGGTGCCGATACCTATGGCAGCCATTATAGTGAGTTTGAAGTTCGCCTACAGCCTCTTTCTGGAGCAGAACAACAGCAGGTACTAGATCAGTTAAGAGAGGTTTTGGACAACTTCCCAGGTATTTTATACGAGGCCAACACGTTTTTAACCGAGCGTATTGATGAAACAATTTCTGGTTACACCTCTCCTGTCGTCGTCAATATTTATGGAGATGACTTAAGCATGCTAGATCGTAAAGCCAAGTCAGTCGCCAATATTATGCGTAATATTCAAGGAGCAGCTAATGTACAACTGAGGTCTCCACCGGGAACCCCTTTATTACAAGTCCATTTGGATTTAGATAAACTTCAGTTATGGGGTCTTAAACCAGAGCAAGTCATTAACACTATTCAAACAGCTTATGAAAGCCATGTGACAGGAAAAAACATTCAGAGTAACCGAATTTATAATGTTGCCGTTGCTCTAGTGCCCGAACTAAGAACACAGCCTGATGCTATAAAAAACTTACCCATCCGAACAGAAGATGGCAGACTCATTTCTTTATCGCAAGTTGCTGATATTAAACACTCAGAAGGTCGTTACAATATTCTGCATCAAGGAGCACAACGTAAACAAACCGTCACTTGTAATGTAATAGACAGAGATATGAGTGATTTTATGCGAGTACTAAAAGACAAAGTATTAAAAGAAGTCTCTTTTTCCACTAACAGTTATCCTGAATTTACTGGAGCTGCAATGGAACAGGCACAAGCAAAAGAAAACCTATTATTGCGTTCATTACTCGCAGGAGTGGGTATGCTCATTTTTATTTATATTGCGATAGGAAATATGCGCCATGTTTTGCTCACACTCATCAATATTCCTTTTTCATTAATCGGAGGTTTAGTGGCCGTTTTTTTAACGGGAGCAACATTGTCAGTTGGCTCTATCGTAGGTTTTATTACTTTATTTGGAATTACTGTACGCAACAGTATTATGTTACTTTCTCACTATCAACATTTAGTGCACGTTGAAAAGAAACCATGGAATGTTAATACCATGGTTCTCGGTGCACAGGAACGCTTACCCTCTATTTTGATGACAGCTCTTGTGACAGCTTTAGCTATGTTACCTATAGCAATTAATAGTGATAATCCAGGAAAAGAAATTATGGGGCCGATGGCAGCTATTATTATTGGTGGACTAGCATCATCCACTATTTTGAATTTATTACTACTACCGAGTATGTTACTACGATATGGGCATTTTTATGATGTTAAAGGCGAGAACTATGAATAATACTCTTTAGAGCACCTCTATAAATAGAGGTTAATTTTCTGTGAAACCCAACACTGATATTTTTAAAAAAAAACAGACACTTTAGGCTTCGGTACTCAAAATATGATTAGTTTATCCCTTGAAGTACAGTCATACGTATATAGGCAATTTTTCGCATAACCTGTATTTTTCACGATTTATTACACTCTTTAAGTAGGATTCTATTCGACGGTTAAAATAATAGAGTTGAAATTTACCAGTATCAACACCAATATGGATTTCTTCTTGAGGAACCTCTGATTAAGTGGCTAGAATTTAGCGCAGAAAAAACTGTCGCTATTTTTCACGAAGTGAAACGTAATAGTCATTCTATTGCACCGATCTTCGTGGAAAATATCGGCCGTTTTAGCAAGCTAAAAATAATTAGACTTGATCAGAGGTTCCTTAAGTCTTTTATTGACGATTTGCTGTAAAAGAAGGCTTTAGCTTACTGTCTCACTTTACTCTGAAATAGGTAAAATTATCCATACTATAACTTGTACACAGACTACCATTAAGTGTCACAGATTTTACAAAAGAGCTGAAAAATTTGCACCAATTATGGCATACTGTGAATAGTCGTTATACATAATAGAGAATACGCAAAATTATGAGTACTTTTAAAGGAAGTTGTAATTGTGAAGCTGTAAAATATCAGGTATCTGGCAAAGTTCAAAAAATAGTAAATTGTCACTGTGACCTTTGCCGAAAAATAAATGGTTCTGCATTTTCAACTTATATTATATTTTTAGATAATGATTTTGAAATTTTGTCAGGGGAATTGAAAAGCCATAGCGTCTCAGAAAACGCAACTAAGCATTTTTGTGGAAAATGTGGCACACCTATATTCAATTCAGATCCAAAGTTTTCTGAGCTAAAAATCGTATATTTCGGAACTTTGGCTTTAGCAAATGAATTAAGACCAGATATTAATATATACTCTGAGTCGGAGCTAGAATGGGTTAATAATATTAATAGTCTGCCCAGTTTTAAACAAGGCATTAAATAAGTATCATGAAATTATTGAAAGGAAACTGTCTGTGTGGAGCTGTACAGTACAAATTGAGGTGGTTTCAATTTCAGTATTAAAACACTATAAAATGAAATCAGCTAAAGGAAGTGCTGTAAGCAGCTGGTTTTATCCTATTGTTGGAAATCTAAGTTATAAAAAATATCTGGATATCTAAGACGTTTCTTCTTTCATACCGCAACATTGGAAAAACCTAAATTATTTCAACCTCAATAGATATTTTGGGCTTCAAGTAGTCATCCTTGGGATTGTATAGACCGAAACTTGAGGTAAAAAAAACTAAAAAACCCTTTATATTCAAGCGCGCCATTGCTTGCGATTAATTGTTGTAGAAATAGGGAGAAAAGTTAACTATTGATGAAATTAAATTGTCCATATGGCAAAAAACCCGGCAATTATAGTAGCCGGTGAGGCTAGCATTTGATGGAACAAAATACTTTAAACTAAACCGAAAAACTCTTCCCACAACCACATTCACCTGTTGCATTTGGATTACGAAACTTAAATGCTTCGTTTATCCCTTCTTTTGCATAATCCAACTCAATCCCTTCGAGCTTATCCAAATCTTCGTTTTTCACCACTACTTTCACACCAAACTGCTCAAAGACAGTTTGATTTTCAGATTGCTCATCAGCATAACCAAGCACATAAGAAAACCCCGAACACCCAGAAACTTTAACGCCTAATGATAAACCTATTCCAGTTCCTCTATCTTTTAATTGCTTTGTAATCTGTTTTGCTGCATTTTCAGTAACTGTAATTGACATTTTTTCTCTTTTATTTTTTTATGACTAATGATCTTAATATGGTTATAAATTCGTCAACTTCAATGGCTGTATTCATCTGACCCAAACTAATACGAAGCGCACTTTTTGCTAAAGAATTATCTACCCCCATAGCAGCCAAAACTGGACTCACTTTCCCGCCCCCAGATGAACAGGCAGAGCCACTTGAGACTGCAATATTTTTCTGATCTAACTGCATCAATAACATTTCGCCATCTACTCCTAGCATCCCGAATTGAACAGTATTAGGAAGCCTTTCAACTTGTTCAGCAAAAATAACAGTATCTGGAATTGTTTTTAATCCTTGTTCCAAGAGTACTCTTAATTTTAACACATGCTCTTTTCGTCGATCTAACTCTATTAACGCTAACTCAGCTGCCTTACCAAATCCAACGATAGCTGCTACATTTTCTGTTCCGGAACGGAGTCCATTCTCCTGCCCTCCCCCCACAAGTAATGGCTCAACCTCTAATTGCTTATCAATAATTAACGCGCCACTGCCTTTAGGCCCATATATTTTATGGCTAGACAAAGACATTAAGTTAACCCCTAACTCTTTAAATGAGACAGGGATTTTACCTATCGCTTGAACTGCATCAGTATGAACAATAATCTTTTCATCATCCAATAATTGAACAATAGATTTTAAATCCTGAATCACTCCACTCTCATTATTAGCTAGCATAACTGAAACTAAATCAAAGGATGTTGATTGCGATAAAAAGACTTCTTTAGAGGAAGGTTGAACTAACCCATTGCTATCAACGGGAAGAAAAGAACTGTTTTTTTTTCTTGCTGGATCAATAACAGAAGGATGTTCAATTGTTGAAACAACTATTTTGGAGTTGGGAGGTACAGACATTAAAGCCAGATTATTTGCTTCTGTACCACCACTCGTAAAAAAAACTTGTGTAGGTTGCGCATCGACTAAAGCAGCTACATGCTCTCTTGCTGTTTCTATTGCACTTTTTACAACCCGCCCCATTCGATACAAACTAGAAGGGTTTCCATAAAAAGTATGTAGATAAGGGAGCATTGCTTCTACAACGCGCTTATCTATCGGTGTTGTTGCATTATGATCAAAATAGATCATTTATACTCTAATTTTTTCCTTGATAGGTAAGGATAATATATTTTCTCCCTTTAAATCTTGTCTTTTAGCCACTTTAGAAATTGAATCATTCCCTAAAAGGTCTCCTAAACTAATACCTCTTAGATAGCTACGAATGTGTTCGCTTAAGCCCATCCATAATTCATGAGTCAAACACGCCTCACCCTCTTGACAATTACCTTCACCACCACATTTGGTTGAATCCACAGATTCATCAACAGCAGCAATAACATCGGCAATAGTTATGTTAGAAACCTCTCTGCTAAGTTTATATCCACCACCAGGCCCTCTAACACCAATAACCAACCCAGATTTGCGTAACTTAGCAAACAACTGCTCAAGATAAGATAATGAAATAGTTTGACGAGATGCAATATCTGTCAATGTTACAGGCTTTTTTTCGCAATGAAATGCTAAATCTAACATCGCAGTTACCGCATATCGCCCTTTAGTTGTGAGTCGCACTCTCTGTTCCTTATAAACTTTATTACCGTTATTGATCACTATAAATAAACCCTGTATTTTAATCAAGTATTACCAATACTATCTCTTTTACTTTAATTTTGAACCAAAGAATTATTGTCCCTAAAACTTAAACTATTACAATAAAGTACATGGGTTTTTTATCATCTAAACACTCAAACTAAACTAACAAATAATTCTTCAGTAAACTCTTTCTTATTTCTTTTCTCTGAAAAGAACAAAAAAACCTCATATAACTATTAGAAATTATTTTACATCTAATTACATAGATATAAAAACACACAATTCATTAAAAAACAAATACTTAAAATAATAATCTTCTATTATGTATAGCTAAAATCAACATATAAATGTTTTTTTATTAAACACATTACCCATATAGATAAAATATCACAGATTAATTTTTTTATAATTATACAAAAGTATATGATTTCTTCCCGCAGTTTATGCCTAGGTTTAAAACCAATGATCAAAATTGTAATTTAATTGGTTAAATAACTCTTTTGCTTTGTAAAAAGCATTTTTTACTATACGGCATAAAACCGTTAAAAAAAACTCAGGAGGTCGAAGAGAAAGGCTCATCTTTTTCTATCACAATAGGGAATATTGATGATAGAATAATTATTTCCATATTAGTAAAAATTCAGATGAAAATCTGGGCGGATATAGGATACATTTTTTTAAATTCATATGAATATATATGACAATCTAAAGGCTAACTACATTTTGTCGTGGATAGCGAATTTTATTTATGATGACTCTATCAAAAGAAACTTTCATTAATGGTAACGCCTCCTTTTCAAGTGTTTTAGCCAGATATCAGCTTCGCTCTCATCTACTTTAATTTCTAACTAAAGAATTATATCTTTTATAACATCAAATATTACAGTAAGATGCGTGAAAACTGCCATCTAAATATTACTACTATTTTATATTCTTAGTTCTAAGTTGCATATGAGTTACCCTTTTGTTTATAAAGCTGACAAAATATTCTTAATTTTCACTTTTATACTAGCTATATATACCTCTGTTTATTGGAATTATTAAACAGGATCAGGCGATATCAATTATAGAAAAAAGAATCCTTACTAAACTTCCATCTATTCCAAACTCAATACAAACCATAATCCAGTACCCCAAGGCATTTAACCTGTATTACTCTGATCATTTTGGCTTACGCGAACAATTTACAGACGCTTATTTTCCCCTAATATATAAAATTGGCGCATTAAACTCTGTTGGCGGTGTTACTTTTGGTCAAGATGGCTGGATGTTTTTAGGCGATATTAAACCTGGCTTTCATCCATATGATGATCCGGTCGGTGATGCTATAAATAAAAATTTATTTTCAGAGCAGCAACTAAAAAGTTTTGCACATTCCATCATGGCAACTAAAAACTGGCTAAAAAAAAGAGGTATTGAATATATTTATGTGATAGTCCCTAATAAGCACAGTATTTACTTCGATAAAATGCCTGAATATATTTCAAAACTAAATACATTTTCTGCCACAGACCAACTGGTTTCTTATCTTCAAAAACATACTCCTGTTAATCTTGTCGATTTAAGGCCAGCACTATTAGAAGCAAAGAAAAAAAATCAAGTCTATTTTAAAACAGATTCTCACTGGAATTTTTATGGAACAAATACTGCTCAATTTGAAATAATGAAAAAAATAGGAACACTTTTTCCAGGAAAAATCAAACCTACACTTTTAAAAAACAGTCAGTTTAAAATAGTTAATGGCAATGAACGAGGAGACTTATCAGGATTAGCCAAAACTGGCAGTAAGGTAGAAGAACTTGCCATGCCTATCTTTAAGCAATGGTGTAATTTAAAACCAGACCCTAAATATATCACTACCAAAAACTTTAAATATTTCATTTGCAAAGCTCAAGGGCTTAATACTATTGTCCATGGAGATTCATTTTTTGGCGCATTAAAACCTTATAATGGAAGATACTTTCATCGATCAATCTATCTGCCAAAAAAAACAGATAGTAAAATAATGCAACAAAAAATAATACAAGAAAAACCAAATATTTTTATTGAAGAAGTGGTAGAAAAAGTTTTTCCTGTATCTGAAATATGATTTTTTCAGAACATCCTTTAATGAATTTGGAGGTACCTAAGTTTTTACCTTCCTATTGAATAATTAATTACTTATATTAAAGGTTTTATTTTGGTTTTTAGCTCCCCTGTTTTTTTATTTGGCTTTCTGCCTATTGTTCTATTGTTTTACTATTTATCTCCTAAGGCATTTAGAAATATCGTTTTACTCATATCTAGCTTACTATTTTATGCATGGGGGGAAGTATTCTATCTAAGTATTATGCTAGTTTCTATTATTACCAATTTTATAACTGGGAAGTTAATTTATCATACGTTAGAAGATAATAAGTCATCGTCAAAAACATACTTAATAATTGGTATTACCATCAATATAGGGCTACTGATTTCCTTTAAATATGCTAATTTTATTGTCGATAATATCAATAGCCTTTTTTCAATCGTCACTATTCCACCTATTAATTTAGCCCCTGTTCATCTTCCTTTAGGTATTTCTTTTTTTACCTTTCAAGCTATTTCTTATATTGTTGATATCTATCGCAAAGAAGTTAAAGCTCAAAATAACATCTTCAACCTTGCCTTGTATATATCTCTTTTCCCCCAGCTTATTGCAGGCCCTATAGTACGTTATCATGATATTGCAGCTCAAATCATCAATCGCACACACTCTATAGATTTATTCTCTGGTGGAATTCAGCGCTTTATTATTGGCTTAGCAAAAAAAATGTTAATCGCTAATCCCTTAGGTGAACTTGCTGATAATGTTTTTGCCCTATCGGGAAATGACTTAACTATGCCATTAGCCTGGATAGGGTTAGTAGCCTACACCTTACAAATTTATTTTGATTTTTCGGGCTACTCTGATATGGCAATTGGTTTAGGGCGATTGTTTGGATTTCGTTTTCTCGAAAATTTTAATTACCCTTATATTGCAACATCCTTACGCGAATTTTGGCGTCGTTGGCATATTTCATTATCCTCCTGGTTTAGAGATTATGTATATATACCGTTAGGAGGTAGTCGTGTATCAACTTATCGAGTTTACATTAATTTGTTGATTGTTTTTTTATTGACAGGGATATGGCACGGAGCAAGTTGGAACTTTGTAATCTGGGGATTATTTCATGGTTTCTTTTTAACCAGCGAACACATGGGATTTTCTAAAATATTAAATAAAATATGGCTACCATTTCAGCATGTTTATGTCATGACAATTGTAGTAACATCTTGGGTTTTCTTTAGAACCGAAAACACTATAGAAGCAACAAATTATTTAGGTGCTTTAGTCAATTTATCTAACTGGAATACCAGTGCATTTCAATTTGCACAGGTAACATCTAATGAATCTATTTACATGATGGCCATTGGAATCATATTTTCTATGCCTATTTATATGACTTTAAAGAACAAAATGAGTCAGGCATGTAAAAATACTCTAAGCCATGTCACTTTTATCTACCTTCCAAAGCTTCTCTTTCTTACAGCTATATTTATGCTGAGTCTTTTAAAAGTCGCTTCTTCAACATATAACCCATTTATATATTTCAGGTTTTAAACCATATTTATGTCACTACTTTAAATGTAAATCTATTTAAATAGATTTACATTCTTTTCCTATTTTTACCTCCTACTTATTTTTCATTGAAGAATATCATTTCTGTTACGTGGAAATAAACTGTGATAAACATCTTGTTTCTATATTCCCATACTTTTATTTTTTAATGACTTTATTTATATTGGGTCTTTTCAAATTTGCATAATCAACCTACAACTCATTAATAAATTCCAGGTTTTAAGGTTCGCATGAACTATCATTTTTCTTGCAAAGTAGACAAAAAAATATTAATTCTTCTCTTTGGTGCATCAATTTATTTACCGTTATTCACAGGCATTTTTCAAGAAGACCAATTATCATCTATTATTGAAAAAAGAAAGCTCGCAGTACTTCCCGCAATACCAAAATCAGCAAAAACCATAAATGAATTCCCTAAAGAATTTAACTCGTATTACTCAGATCATTTTGGTTTACGTGAACAACTCACATCACTTTATTTTTCATTTATCTACAAAATAGGTGCTCTAAACTCTATAGGGGACGTTACTTTTGGTAAAGATGGTTGGATGTTTTTAGGAAATATCAAGCCAGTCACTCAACATTACAATGACCCAATAGGCGATGCAATAAATAAAAACCTATTTTCTGAGCAACAGCTAAAAGATTTTGCGCTATCAATCATGGCAATTAAAAATTGGTTAAAAAAAAGAGGCATTGAATATATTTACGTTATAGCACCCAACAAACATACTATTTACTTTGAGAAATTACCTACATATATAAAAAAACAAAATGAACAGTCTGCTACAGATCAATTAGTCGCTTATCTAGAACAACATACAGATATTAATGTTGTAGACTTAAGACCTGCTTTATTTAAGGAAAAGAAAAATCATCAAGTATTTTTTAAAACAGACTCTCATTGGAACTTTCATGGTGCAAATGCAGCACAGTTTGAAATTATGAAAAAAGTCAGCTCACTTTTTCCCAAACGAATTGAACCTACTTTTCTAGAGGATACTCAGTTCCACATAAAAACTAGAAGTAATGGGGACTTAGCATCACTGACTAAAGCAGGCATAATGACGGAAGAACTTGCACTTCCTGTTTTTAAACCTGGGTGTAAGCTAATAAGAGAGCCTCCTATCAATAAAGCAAGTGCTATTGATACTTTTCTATGCCAAAAAAAAGGGCTAACTACGGTTATTTTTAAAGACTCTTTTTTCAATTATTTACAAACCTATATAGCACGATATTTTCATCGTTCTGTCTATATTCCTGGCAGAATAAAGTACAGTTTATTACAACAATATGTAGACTCAGAAAAGCCAGATATTATTATAGAAGAATTGGTTGAAAGAGAGTTTCCTTATTTGCCAACGAATAAATTTATTCGGGATTTACATTAACGCCATATCGATCTTTATCACTATCTATCTATATATTTACCTGAGCTCGGGATAAGAAAAGTAGGCTGCCTTATAAAAAAACCTGAAAAAACATAAACGACCAATCATTTATTTCTAAATGACTTTCATCGAATCTATTTAACCCGATTCATGACCTTTATTATCAGTGCTTATCTTTATTAGGCAAAAATACTTAAAACGCCATTACTGGCAATAGCTCTTCCTGCTTCAATTTCATCAGCAATTTCCATTGTTTTCTCTGTTTCAGCACTGTTAATCATTTCCTCTGTGTTTTTATGCTTATTATCCCCTGTTCCAGCGCCCATTTGGCTGGGATCCTTGGCTTGTTTTTGACCTGAGTCGTTTTGAGATACGTTAACCTCCACTAAATTAAGTTGTTGGGCTGATAACATTTCTCTTAATTTTGGTAGTGCAGCTTCAATCGCTTCTTTTACAACTGCGTGTTGCGCAGTAAAAGCTACCGTCGCTTGATCTTGAGATACGTCTATTTTAATAGTGACAGGCCCTAAATGTTTTGGATTTAGCCTAAGTTCTGCTGAAGGAATTTCTTGTTTATGCATCAAAATAACTCGTTCCCCCATTTCTTTGTTCCATTCTGGGTGAGCAAAGTGTTTCGTCATAGGCGGAATTTCTGCTTTATTTTCTGCTATGACAGCTCGATTAAGCATGGCAAGATCAGTTGCAAATTTAGGCAATGATTTTTCAGTACTTAACTCAGTCTCTTTAAGGAATGAGGTTTCTATTTTTCCATTTTTCGTTGTCGCTATAAAAGGGGTTTCTTGTCCTGGTTTGGTAAATTTATTTTCCTGTTGCAACAAGTCGCCAGCTACTTCATCCTCATTCATAGTCATATCTAATGATTGTTTTGACGGCATCTGTTTTATAGAAACATTATCTCGTTTCATGTCTTGTAAAACTTGCCCTATCATAGCTTTTGATTCTGAAACTATCTGTTCTGTTTTTAATGGCTCGTTTATTGTGGCAACGATGGCAGCGATTTGATTAACAATCTGTAAATCGCTGTCATCCTCTTTGTGAAGATCTATCGTTTTATCAAAACTATCAATCTTTTGTTTTTTCTCATTAGTTTTTTTAGCAACTTTTTGAGTCACTTCTGCTCTGATTGTGTTTAGTTCTTTTGCTAAAAGTTCTAGTCCATTATCCAAATCAATATTAATACTGCTATCAATATTAATACTGCTATCAACATCAATCTCTATCTCAGGGTCAGCTAAAACATGTTCTTTGGAGATAAACCCCATGACTTGTTGCACTTTATCAATAACAACATCTAAACGCTCTACAAGATTAATAGGGTCAAGTAAATCTTCTTTTATTAACGGACTTTCACTAACTTGATCATTTTTTTGATCTTCTACATAAACCTGTTTCAAATCAGGTTCAAAGCTAAGCTTTAATTCACGCAGCTCTCCAGCTGCTTTTCTTAGCTGTTCAACTTGCTCTGGCTCCTTCGTTTTTATAAGTTCAATTTTTTCCACGACGGTATTGATGGCATTGCTTATTACTTCTAGAGTACTATCTAGCTCAATTTCTTTTTCTACCTTATTCTCAACCGGCAAACTATTGCCTAATAGATTGGAAAACTCTATTGTCATCTCATTTTCATTAAGTAAATTGGTCAATTCTTGCAGCTCTTCTGTATGAATTAACGATTGTATATTGATATTTTCAGGCATAATACTAGATTCATCGACTTCTTTTAGCTGTTCTATATTAGCCATCAAAGTATCCGCAAACTCCTCTGATAACATGCCATCAGCTTGTATGGTTTGTTGAATTTTTTCTATTCCTTCACCGGATGAAGTTAATAAACTGTTTAAGCTTGAACTATCAATATTCATTTTAATTCTCCAAAACTATCACTTATATTTCTAAGCATTTCTTGTGCCATTCTTTCGGCCTAAACGCGCAGCTCGGTCATCTTGCTCATTTTGTTCTCTTTTTTCTTCTTTTTTCTTTTCATCTGCAATAGCTAAGTCATAAACCTTTTCTAAGCTATTCGTTTTCTGATGTTGCATTTCCCATTGTTTTCTAGCCAATATTGCTTCATGTTCCAGATCTAAAATCATTATTCTTTGCTCTTCAGCTGCTTTTTCCAACTTATCTACAAACGATCTAAATTCAAGAAGTTGAGCAATACTCATCCCTGCTTCGCTTAACGCTTTATACTTATCCAGATATTCCTGTTGATATTGCTGCAAATTTTCTAATTGTGCTTGAGACTCCTGTTTATTTCTTTGAACCCCACCTAACGTTTCCAACATTTTTTTTTCTTTTTCAGCATTCAGATCCACTATCACTTTAAGTCTTTGGGGTCTTTTCATTATTTACTCTGCACCTAATAATGTTTCTAGTTCATTTAAACTGCTCTCTATATCAACCGATTCATCCATACTTTGCTGTAAAAACTCTGAGATAGCCGTATTTTTTGCAATCGCTTCATCAATCCTTGGATCTGCCCCAGCTTGATAGGCTCCAACACTAATCAAATCTTTATTTTGCTGATAAAGTGAATATAATCGCCTAAGATTTTTTGCCAACCCCATATGCCTTTCATCAGCAATATCTGGCATCACTCGGCTAATTGATGCTTCTATATCAATAGCAGGAAAATGACCGGCTTCTGCCAAACTTCGAGATAAAACCACATGCCCATCTAATACTCCTCGTGCAGCATCGGCTATCGGGTCATTATTATCATCCCCTTCAGCTAATACAGTATAAAAAGCGGTAATGGATCCTCCTCCATCATCAGCATTTCCTGCGCGTTCGACCAAATGTGGTAATTTTGCAAAAACAGAAGGGGGATACCCTTTTGTTGCTGGTGGTTCATCTATTGCCAGTGCAATTTCTCTGTGTGCTTGCGCATAACGAGTGAGAGAGTCCATTAACAACAAAACATCCATTCCTTGGTCTCTATAATATTCTGCAATACTCGTCGCCAACATAGCACCATGCACACGCATTAAGGGGGTATCATCCGCGGGTGAAGCAACCACAACGGATCGCTTCATACCTTCTTCACCTAAGATTTTTAAAACGAATTCATTAACTTCTCGTCCCCTTTCTCCTATCAACCCTACAACGACAATATCTGCACTGGTAAATTTAGTCATCATGCCTAATAGCACACTCTTCCCCACGCCAGTACCTGCAAATAACCCCATTCGTTGTCCTCGCCCTACAGCAAGTATTGAATTAATTGCCCTTACTCCAACATCTAATGATTCTCTAATCGGTTTTCTTGATAAAGGATTGATAGCTGTTCCACCTAAAGAGATTTTTGCATCTGTCTTCAACGAACCTTTATCATCTAAAGGATTTCCAGCGCCATCAATAACCCTACCTAAAAGCCCCATCCCTACATTTGCTAAACTATTTTCCCCTAATGGAATAACTTTGCAACCCGGTTCTAACCCTTCTGTCTTACCCGTTGGCATTAAAAAAATTTTATTCCCAGAAAAACCAACAACTTCTGCGCCTATTTTCTTACCAGATTTTGTTTCTACCTGGCAAAGTGATCCGATTGAAGCTCTACAACCTTCAGCTTCTAAAGTTAACCCAACCATTCGTGATAATTTACCTTCTACGATAAGCTCAGGAACTTCTCCTAATCTTTTAGAATAAGGTTTGATTTTTTTCAACCATTCTTCTGTTCGATTAGCGGACGGAATCACGACCCTTATCCTCTTCTCTCTCTCCTCCCATAACCGTTGCCACAATGGCAGCCAGTTTATTTTCTACTGTCGCATCAATAACTGATGTTTCTGTCAGTACTTTACACCCACCTCGTGAAATGGCGATGTCTTCTATAAGTTTCCATGGAATTGAAAATTCATCTATCGCCAATGTTGTTCGAACCAATTCAGCATCTTCAGGATGTAGATGTATCGTAATTTTTTGTTCTGCTATCGGCAGTGCAGTGACAGCCTCTCGGATCACTGCAATAACTTGCCCGGAATCTATATGTATTGCTCTACGTATCAACTGACGAGCTATACCTATGGCTAAATCAACTAATTCTTGTTCTACTTGTTCGTCTAATTCTTTAAATGGTTTACTCAAAGATTCTAATAAAGAAACGAATTCAGAAGCCTGTTCTTGTAATAAATGCTTGTTATCATCATATCCTTTTTTCTCTCCCTCAATCTGCCCTTGCTCAACCCCCTGATCAAAACCTTTTTTTCTTCCTTCTTCTATACCTAATTCAAAACCTTCTTTTTGCCCTTGTGCAAACGCTTCGTCATATGCCTGCTTTTGCATATTTTCAATGTCGTCTACAGATAACGTCACTTTCTTTTTTGTTGCCTGCTGAGAAGTAACACGTTTTTTCCCAAATTGTTCAGCAGCATCCCATAATCCGAGTTCCTTTAACTCAGATTCAGAAAAGGCTTGTCCTTTAGACAAGCTCATCACTACCGCCACTTCCTAACATAATCTCACCAGAATCTGCCAATTTCTTGGCAATAACTAAAATATCTTTTTGAGCTTGCTCTACTTCACTTAGTTTAGTGGGTGGAGCAGCTTCAAGATCATCGGCTAACATTTCTGCTGCACGTTTAGACATATTGCTAAATATTTTTGTTTTCAGGTCTTCTGTTACGCCTCTTAATGCGAGTAATAATTGATCGGTAGAAACCTCTCTTAATAATGATTGTATCCCTCTATCATCTACATTAATTAAATCACCAAAAACAAACATTTTATCCAGTATTTGCTGCCCTAAAATTTCATCACTTTCATTGATAGTTTCCATCATTTCTTCAGTTATAACACCATCCATGAAATTAAGAATATTTGCTGCAGCATCAATTCCACCCACTGAAGAAGCTTTGACACTTTCACTCCCTGATAATTGTTTTTCCATCATTTCATCAAGTTCCTTAATAGCTGCCGGCTGAATGGTTTCCATCTTGGCAATTCTCATCAGAATATCCGAGCGCATATTATCTGCTAACAACCCTAATATTGCAGCTGACTGATCTGGGTCTAATAATGACAAAATCGTCGCTATAATTTGCGGATGTTCTACACGAACTAAATCAGCAATTGACCGTATATCCATCCATTTAAGCTGTTCAATTCCTTTACTATTTCCACCCAGCAAAATTCTATCAATAACACTCCCTGCTTTATCTTCACCGAGAGCTTCAACTAACATATTTCGAATATAACTATCAGAATCTAAACCTAACCCTGTCCGATCTTTAATTTGAGTAATAAAAGACTCCAGAACATCATCAACCATGTCTATAGAAATGGTTCCTAAGCTAGACATTGCTGACCCTATAATTTGAACCTCTTTTGGCCCCATATTTTTAAGTACACTTGCAGCTCTCTCTTGACCGACAGCTAAAAGCAATAATGCTGCTTTTTCTGTAAGTCCTAAATTATTTACATTATCAACCATCAGACTTTAACCATTCGGTAAGAATTTGTGATACTTTAAGTGAGTCTTCATCAATTAACTTCTGAACATATTCCAATCGTTTTTCATAACTTTGTGGTGCTTCTAATAACAAGAGATCCTCTGGTAACCCTTGATCTTCTGAGTCACTATCTCCCCCACCTCCTCCTTCAGCAGGAACCGCTATTGGATTACCCTCTTTATCGAATCGAACGGTTCCACCGATAGCATCTGCTTCGGCATGCGCATCCAGTAATGCTTTAACTTCTTCATCTCTTGCAACTAAACCACGCATGGTAGGGCGTATAACACCTAGTATTAAGAATAGAACAACTAAAATAGCAGCACCTTGTTTTGCAGCATCTAGAAACCATTCTTGTTGCCATAGCGGTACTTCGGGCAAAGCTTCTAGTTCATCAGGAATCCTAAATGCAACATTAGTTACCGTGACTTGGTCTCCACGGCTGTTATCAAAACCAACTGCTTGCATAACTAATTCTCTAAATTGATTAACATCTTCTTGAGGATAAGGCTGTGTACTTGTTTCTCCCTCACCTAAAAAAACTTTTTTGTGATCAATAACGACGGCTACAGAAAGACGACGTAAAACACCCGTTGCTAAACGAGTATGAGTAATTGTTTTATCTAGTTCATAATTACGTGTTGCAGCTTTACTTGTCGACGTAGGGCTATTCGTATTTGTAGCCTCTTCTCCAACTGCGATTTCTGGCGCAACTCCTGCCGGAGGTGGTTGATTAGATAAAGCTCCAGGAACACCCTGAACAGCAGATAAGGTGGTTTGATCATCTTGAGTTTGTTCACTTCTCAATGCAGGTAGATCAGGATTAAACATTTCCTGAGTTTTTTCTGTTACCGTAAAATCAACGTCAGCAGATACTTGAACTTGCATTCCTTCTCGCCCAACAAGAGGAATTAAAATATTTCCTATACGCTGCATTAAATGCTCTTCAATATTTTTTTTGTACTCAAATTGCTTTGAGGTTAAATACATACCTTTTGAAGAATCACTACTACTTAGCATCCGTCCTTTTTGATCAACCACAGTCACTTGTGCAGATTCCATCATAGGCACACTTGATGATACCAAGTGGACAATGGCTTCCACCTGCTCTTTCTCTAACCGTCGACCTTGATATAAATTGACAATAACAGAGGCACTTGGTTTTTTTCGTTTACGTACAAAGACTGATTGCTTTGGCAAAGCCAAAAGTACTCGTGCTGATTTAATATTTTGAATAGTTGAAATGGTTTTAGCTATTTCACCCTCTAATGCTCTTTGAAAACGCATTAATTCAACATTTCTACTCGTTCCAAAACTTGTTTCTTTATCTAATATTTCATAACCTGAACTTGAGGTTTGTGTTCTGGGTAATCCTTGAGCCGCTAATTTTATTTTTAATTCACGCACTTTATCAGCGGGAACCATCAATGCCCCTGACTCTGTTTCCACCTTATAGTCAATACCAAGCTCATCTATAATTTGAATAATATTGGCAGAATCCTCCGCGCCCATTCCTGCATAAAGTAAATCATATGAGCCTTCTTGAGACCATAGAACAACAGCAATACCCATTGCGACGCTCAATGCCATTCCAAGCATAAGCCCTACTTGCTTAGCAATTGATAAATTGCTAAGCCCTTTTAAAACAGGGGGAGTCTCTGTTTCTTGGGTTAACTTATTTAACGCACTTGGCTCTTGCTCTACTTCTACCAAATTTGCGCTATCTTGCTCGCTCATATGTACTGTTCACTTTCTTAGAGAATACGTTCAAAAGACTAGGTGATTATAAATAATTTGCTGTAAATTATTTATAACCACATTTTATTTTTCTAGGTTTATTCTTAGTGGGCTAAGACCTTTTTATCTATGTCATTTACATTGGCATATTCATGACATCTTTATAGGCATCTACTAATTTATTTCTAACCTGTAGCATTGCTTGAAAAGAGACACTCGCTTTTTGAGATGCAATCATCACTTCAGCTAAACTGGCATCCTGGTCACCCATTTCAAATGCTTTAGATAACTGCGCAGAATTTTTTTGCACACTATTTACTGAATCTATCGACTCTTTTAACATTGCAGAAAAATCTGAATTGCCTTCTACTTCTTCTGGTTTACTGGATGCTTCAATAGACATTGATCGCATCTGTGCCAAAACCTGATTTACATTCATATCGCTCATATTATTCTCTTATTCTTTGTTCACTTAACAATACCAAAGCATTTTTTAGTCCATATTTAGAAAAACGATATGTTTCATTAACAAGGAACTGCAACACCCGACTCCTTCATTCGGGCAATTTTATATCGTAATGTTCTCGGGCTGATTCCTAGTTTCTCTGCGGTTATTTTCCTGCTTCCTTGCTCATCTTTTAATGTTTGTAAAATAATATTTTCTTCAACTGACTTTACACTGTCTCCAAGACGAGCATTGGTATTTAATTCCATAGTTGGATTATCATCTACTGCCTTCACAAACCCTATCTCTACTGCTTGATCAATTGATTGAAGCTGCTCATCCATATCTCCTTCAAAAATAATGCATTCCGCATGAATAACACCTTTTTGTTGTAGAATTAACGCCCGTTGCATCACATTTTCTAGTTCTCTCACATTTCCAGGCCAAGCATAGCTCTTTAATATTTCTGTCGCATCACTTGTTAATTTAGGTAAAGGTTTTCCTTCTTGTCCATGTTTTTTTAGTAATTCCATTGCCAGCGGCAAAATATCTCCGGCTCTGTCTTTTAATGCTGGGATTTTAATAGGAAAAACACTGAGCCGATAATACAAGTCTTCACGGAACAAACCTTGCTCCACAGATTCTTTTAATTTTCTATTTGTGGTCGCCAAAAACCTGACATTAAGCTCAATTTTATGCTGACTACCCAAGCGTTCAACTTCTTTTTCTTGTAATACCCGCAATAATTTTGCCTGTAAACTAATATCCATTTCTGATATTTCATCCAATAAAATTGTCCCTCCCTGAGCTTGCTCAAATTTACCTGGCATAGATTGGACAGCGCCAGTAAACGCGCCTTTTTCATAACCAAAAAGCATAGCTTCAAGCATATTTTCTGGAATAGCCGCGCAATTAACAGCCACAAAAGGCCCATCATGAAATAAAGAGTTTTCATGTATGTATCGAGCAATAACTTCTTTACCTGTTCCACTTTCTCCTTGTAACAAAACAGTCACCTCTGTTTTTGCTACTTTTGCAGTTAAGGTATATAGTTTTTTCATTTTTTCATCAAAAACGATTCGGTCATTGATAGTCTCTGGTTCAATAACAACAAACTCTGCCACTTTTTCTACCAAAGTTGATGCCTCAAATGGCTTGATTAAATAATCAGCTGCCCCTGATTGCATTGCTTCAACTGCTTTAGGCACTGTTCCGTAAGCTGTCATTAGCAAAACAGGTATTTCAGGATGCTTCTGCTGCATATTATTCAATAATTGAAAACCATCCATCACTGGCATTTGAATATCACTCACAACTAATCTAAAGCGATATTTAGCCAGTTTACTCAGTGCTTCTGTTCCATTATGTGCAGAAAGAACACGATAACCTTCTATAGCCAAGGTATCTGAGAGTGCTTCACATAAATCTAAGTCATCCTCTACGACTAACACATCATATTGCTTCATAACGAGCCTCCTTTTGCTGGTTATCAGATCCTGAGGTTGTAATATAGTGATTAATGCAAGGAATTAGCAGTGTAAATAACGTACCATTCCCGTTTTTTGATTCGCATTGAATTAAGCCACTGTGAGCTCTTACAACACTATTAACGACGGCTAAACCCAACCCTGTTCCTTTCACCTTAGTGGTGTAAAAAGGTTCAAATACGCGTTGTTTTTTGCCTTCTTCTATCCCTGGCCCATCATCCTTAATTTGTATTTGCAAGTTATCCTGACCTACCTGAGTAAGTTTCATTGAGATATTCCCTTTTCCTTCCAATGCTTCAACAGCATTATTTAATAAATTTGTTACTGCGCCTAATAATGCATCTTCGTTTCCTAGCATGCCATCAACTCTAACGTCATTTGTCATGGTAAACGCCAACTCACTCTCTTTAGTTATTTCATTCATATTTTCATTAACTTGAGCTAAAAACTGTTTTAATGAAAACAACTCCATTGCCAACCTACCTTCTTTAGCAAAAATCAACATGTCATTCACTTGCCTTTCCAAATAATGTAGACGCTCAAGAATTTTGTTAGAAAACTTGATTCGGTTATTATCAGTCACTGTTGCTTTATTCATTTGCGAAGCATATAAAATAGCTGTCGATAAAGGAGTACGTACTTGATGAGCCATACTGGCAACCATTTCACCCATTGCCGTTAAATGTTTTTGCTGATTAAGCCTGTCTTCCAACGATCGCAATTCACTCACATCAGATAACAAAATAATTTGACCTGATTCATGATTCAGCTGATTTCGTGTTAACGAAACTCGCTTCCCGCTTTTTAGTTGTCGCTCATGTGGGTTATCAAATACATCAATCAAACTACGCTGGACAATATCAAACCAATTTTGTCCTATTAAGGAATCTGATAAATAATTAATAGCGACCGTATTACAGTCGACAACTTGATCTTCACTATTTAAAACGATAACAGCTGCAGGTAATGCGGCTAAAAGTTGTTGCAGTCGATCGGCTATTTTTTCTTTTTCGATTAAAGTCTTAACGCGTTCTGACCGAGCAGCAGCTAACTCTCCACTTAATGAAACAACCTGTTTTTCTAATTCCTGATAGGAATGAGATAAGTTTTCAGAAAGTTTATTAAAAAGCTGAAAAGCATCTGTCAGTTTTTCTGTTTTTAGTATTTGAGAATTAACGGAATTATTCATCTGTCTTCATTGCTGTCAATCGTTGACAGGATTAAAAGCAATAATCAGACCAAGTTTATTTTGGTTTTATTTTCAGTCATTTGAAGAACAGACAATAATTTGACTCTTCTATACTCACGCAGTCACGGGTATGAAGTATAAATATAATTTTCAAACTGACAATTCATATTTTCTCAGTTTTTCAACTAGGGTTGTTCGCCTCATATTCAGTAATTTAGCCGCATGAGCCACAACGCCATTACATTCTTTTAGTGCTTGCTGAATAAGATTGACTTCCAAATCACTTAAGTATTCTTTTAAATCTAATCCTTGTTTAGGCAAATCAGATGTTTTAGAAACTTTTTCTACCAATACTTGCCCAACTTTTTCGTCCTCAACATTCTTATTAAGGGAAGGTGATGTTACCTCTATTTCTTCAATTTCAATATTATCAGGTATTTCATACTGCTGAAACTTCTCTGGGAGATCGACCGCGTCTAAAGTGGCATTTGGATGCGTAATGGTCAATCTTTCAATAAAATTTGATAATTCCCTAACATTTCCTGGCCAAGGATGCTGCATCATTAATACTAATGCTTCTTTTGTAAAAAAAACGGGTTCACGTTTTTCAGCTTCTATCCGTGTCACTAAATAATGCACCAGCAAGGGAATATCTTCTACTCTTTCTCGTAATGAGGGAAGTTCAATTGGAAAAACATTTAGGCGATAAAACAAATCTTCTCTAAATCTCTTTTCCTCAATTTCTTTTTCCAAGTTTCTATGGGTTGCTGCGATTATCCTTACATCACATTCAATCGTATTATTGCTCCCCACTCTCTCAAAGGTACGTTCTTGTAGTACCCTTAGTAACTTAACCTGCATTGGTATAGGCATATCACCAATTTCATCAAGAAACAGCGTCCCTCCTTCAGCCATTTCAAAACGCCCCTGCCTTGTTGTTAAAGCCCCTGTAAAAGCACCTTTTTCATGCCCAAAAAGCTCACTTTCCAGTAATTCAGCAGGAATTGCGCCACAATTAACAGGTACAAAGGGTTTATTTTTTCTATCAGAAGCAGCATGTAATGCTTGCGCAACAACTTCTTTACCTGTTCCTGATTCACCTAAAACAAGAACCGTTGAATTTGAATTAGCGACTTGGTCAATGGATTCTCTTATAAATTGGATTCCATCACTGTTACCCGCTAAACCTTTATTATCAGTTTTTTGATTTGACAAAACAACGGCTTTTTTAGGTAAGGGGATTTTTTTTAAGGTGTCTAAAAAAACAGAATAATGACTCGGCCATTCAAGACTCTGTGTCACCATTTTTTGAATAGCTGTTGGAATATGTAACGACGTTCCTTTGTCAATAAGTAATATAATGGGTAAATTGTTTGTGGATTCTAAAACTGTTTTAATCAATGAAGCTTGTTTTTCACAACCATTTCCAATAAAAAATGCACTAACACGACTCACATCATTTAAAATCGAAATATAATCCGTTGAATTTACGATAGAAACCTGATACTCCAAGAATGACAATATATTCTCAAACTGCTGAATTCTTTCTTTATTATCATCAATTAATATCAACTGCTTTAACGACATCTACTTCCACTCTTTCCTTATCTATAAACCATATAAAACTCACGGGGAGTAGCACACAAAATCATTTATATTATTCGTGCATATTCCTTACATATTATGCTGCCTAAAAACATTACATATCTTCCTAAAGTAAAGCAGTGAATGTATATATTGTCAAAATATCAACCAGCTTCAATCTATTGGAGCCTATTTCTCACAAATTTTTTAGTAAAAATCACAATAAATATTGCATCAAAGCTTGACAAATTTTTCTCAGCATAGAAACTAGACACTTGTTTAACAAAATTAGAGTTCCTTTCTTTGAACGACATATCTCTTAGTATATTATTTGGTATACTTGCTGCCCTACTTCTTCTTTCAGCTTTTTTCTCTGGCTCTGAAACAGCGTTAATGACATTAAATCGTTATCGCTTACAACATTTAGTAAAACAGAAACATAGAGGCGCTATAAAAGCCCATAAGCTATTAAAACGTCCAGATCGTTTAATGGGACTGATTCTATTAGGTAATAACTTTGTAAATATTGGAGCCTCTTCACTAGCAACTGTTATTGCTATGCGCTTAATTAATGAAGGTATTGTTAACTTGACTCAGGAAGAAATTATTCTTGCTTCAACAGCCACATTAACCTTTGCAGTCCTTATCTTTTCAGAGGTAACACCAAAAACACTCGCTGCACTTAAACCTGAAATTCTTGCCTATCCAGCAGCTTGGATTTATACCCCTTTATTAAAACTTTTCTACCCCTTTGTCTGGATAGTTAATTTAATTTCTAATATGCTATTGAGAATAGTTGGCGTTAATGCATCTAAAATTAAAGAAGAGTCACTCAATACTGCAGAGCTAAAAAGTATCGTAGCTGATGCTGACAACTTAATGCCAGCAAGGTACCAAAATATGTTATTGGGGATTTTAGATCTTGAATCAGCATCAGTCGAAGATATCATGACACCCCGTAATGAAATTATTGGTATTGATTTGGAAGAACCACTTGAGTCAATTATTCATCAGATTCAAAATAGCTCTCATGCACGTTTACCCATTTATAAAAAGAGCATCGACCGTATTATTGGTTTTCTTCATTTACGAACAATTATCGCTTTAATTAATCAACCCGATTTTGATAAACAAAGTATTACCGATAATTTAGCTAAACCTTTCTTTATTCCAGAAAGTACTCCCTTACATAAGCAAATACAAATATTTAAATCTGAAAAAATTCGTGTTGCCTTTATTGTTGATGAATATGGGGATGTTCAGGGTTTAGTGACACTTGATGATTTGCTTCAAGTCATTGTTGGTGAATTAGTTGCAGAAGAAGCTGATGTTAAACAACAAAAAGATGGAGGGTACTTGGTAGATGGTAGTGTCACTGTCAGAGAACTTAATCGTATTACCCATTGGTCTTTACCTACAGAAGGCCCAAAAACACTGAATGGCCTTATCATTGAATATATGGAAACTATCCCTGAACCAGGAACTAGCATCAGTCTACATGGTTATCGCTTGGAAATAATAAAGCGCGAAAAAAACACGATAAAATCGGTTAAGTTTTATTCTGATAATTAACCGCTTTCTTTTTATTAATTATCCCCTAGATTATTGTACTGCCCTCTACATTCCTTAATGAATAGTAAAATTAATCGTGTTTTACACTATGAATATTTCGGGACAATGAGTAGTCAGTTTTATCTTTAAAGCTAATTATATATTCGTATAAATACGACTATACTTTAAATCAGTGCCCAGAATTTTTTCAAGACTAATGGTAAAATTTACTATCACCCTTAATAATAAAAAGGTTAAGTCCTTAATCTTTGATAAAAACATTATTCATATCGGGCGTAATTCAGACAATGATTTATTCGTTGATCATCCCGATGCAGCACCTATTCATGCAACTGTTACACAAAAAGGCCATGCTTATATTATCACTCAAAATAATGCTGAATATCCCCTATTAATTAACAATGAAGAAACCAAAGAAGTACGCTTAATCAATAATGACAAAATAATGATTGATAACTATTCAATCATTTTTAATTCGGCAAAAATTATTATTCCAAACAAGAATGATATCGTTACCAAAAATTATGCAGCACCTCTAAAAGAAAAAACCATTGTTCCAAACGCCAAAGTTCAAATTCTTAGTGGTCAAAATATTGGTCGACTCATTTCACTTAAGGACATAAAAGTCAGCTTTGGCAAAAAAGACTCAAATACAGCAGAAATTTCAAAAAAAAATGAAGGTTTTGCTATAACTGCATTACAATCCAATGCAAATATAACCATTAACCATGAACCTTTGGGAGATAAAACGATTATCCTGAACGATAATGATATGCTTCTTATTGATAATATTTCTATGCAATTTTTTCTAGAACACTGATATGACAAATATAACTAGTGACAAACGCCATTTTCACCGTATTTTCTATAATGCTGATATTACTTTAAGCAATGAGTCGACTATTATAAATTGTAAACTGATAGATATTTCACTAAAAGGCTGTCTTTTACGCTTTGATACAGACTGGAGTGAGCCATTAGAAGACTTATATACACTAAGCCTAACCTTATCTGATGAAGTTAGCATTACTATGCAAGCAAGTGTTGCTCATGTTATTAGTACAGATGTTGGCTTTAAATGCGAGCATATCGATATAGATAGTATTTCTCAATTACGTCGTTTAGTTGAACTTAACTTGGGTGATAGTCATTTACTCGAAAGAGATTTAATCGCACTTTCTGACCTAAGTACCTTCGAGTGATCAAACTAACTTTCTTATTGCACTAAAGCATAAAAACCGCAAATTTGTTCCAATCTTTTTTTGTATTTCTACCGTTATATTAACGGCGAAACATCAAGTCACATCACGTTTCACCAAGGTTTTCTTAAAGGTCAGCTCAAAATAGGGATTAAAGGAGTCAGCCGACTTGGTTTTTGGTGGAGACAGATAGAGTATCAAGTACCATAATCAAAACTGTCGATCCGTTTCCCTGATTTTCAGCGAAGGTGACAGAGGAAACGCACTATTTTATCAGTAGTCAAAGTACTGACAACCCAAACAAACTAGAATGTGCCGTTCGCACATATTGGTCAATTGAAAACAATCTACACTGGGTTTTAGATCTTGCTTTTGATGACAACAGTAACCGAACACGCAAAGAATATAGCACTGCTAATCTTGCTGTTACATGACACATAGCGTTGAATCTGATTAAAACTGAGAAAACGGCTAATGACTGGTTGGGATAACAATTATTTACTCAAGATTATTGGTTTAATTTAAACCCGATTGCCCTGGTAGGTTGGGGTTTATGAGCAGACTCTAACTAAATTCTTAATCCTTAGAGCGCGTTGGTTTTGATGTAAAAATCGCTTACAATAGCGATGAGGTAATTGAACAATTTAAAGCAATTCTTCCCGATTTAATTCTTATGGATTTTTTTATGCCAAAAATAAATGGCTCCAAGGCAACTGAAATAATTCGAAAAATACCAAAAGGAGATAGAATAAAAATTATAATGCCCACTAATAATATTTCAAAAAATTAAAAGGAAATGATAATTCCTTTGACACAATTGCCTATAAACCGCTAAAAACAAAAAACTTTTAACAATAATTGCAGAAACACTGAATCTTAAATTAATTTATCAAGAAATAATTGATCACAATCTTTGATGTTGAAACTCATTATTCTTAACCCTAAAAAATAGTTGAATCTGGAATAATACTCTAGAGTGCCTAAATCACCTGAGCTGAACAATGCATTACCTCCTAAAGTCATTCGCCCAGAGCAATTGAATCATTAAAGATAACCTTTATACTTTGAACAAAACTTATAGGATTGATAGTAAATCGAATTTATAAAAAATCAATCTATTGTTTACTACATTATTTTTCAATAGAACTTGATCCTGCTGACGTCGATATCCTTTTTCTAATTAGATTTCAGTCCATTTTAGCCATATAATTATTCCCTTAAGAGATGATAAAAAAGGTTGCAATGTTAGTCATATTGCGGTAGCATCCTGAGTCATGCTGTTAGGCACAATTCGTCGTTGATATATTTCTCACAATTGGGGATGAAGGGATAAAAAAATGGAAAGTACGTTAAAATCCATATACATAGAATCCATACATAATGACTATTCCCCCCGCCTTTTCTGATACCTGCCACACTTCTATTGCTAATTTTAGAGCGAGTTTGAATGAATTTGTTTAGGAAAAAATATATCCAACAAGGCTTTACAAATATTTAGTTTACAATCGATAAATTCCTGTTTGTTGTTCAACCTACTTAAGGGATTCAGAAGCAAATTGAGCTATTCGCGTCTAAGGCTTCAAGTTCCAAAAATACGACTAATAAACCCTGCAAAAGGAGTTAATAATATGAGTAATTTTAGAGTCTGTATCAGTATATTTTCATTAATCATCAGTGCGGGATTGTTTGTTGAGGTAGTCGCCTCAGAAAACAAAACTCAGTCTTCTTTTGTACTGTTTGAATCAGGGCAAGTACGCCCTTTAGCATTATCACCGGATGGACAGACCCTTTTCGCTGTTAACACGCCCGATAACCGTCTCGAAGTTTTCAACGTTTCGGATAAAGGATTAAATCATCTCGGCTCCGTATCAGTTGGGCTTGAGCCTGTCTCAGTAGCTGTACGAAGTAATAATGAAGTATGGGTTGTTAATCATCTTTCCGACAGCATCAGTGTTGTAAAAATAAATAATCATTTTAGTTTACAGAAACCAATTCGTAACATTTCTAATAAAAGGCTAGTTGGACGCGTTGTGAAAACGCTCCATGTAGGTGATGAACCACGTGATATCGTCTTTGGGGGTGCGCAACATGGCAGAGCATTTATTACAACAGCACATCGTGGACAAAATGCACCTTTCGACCCTAAGCTTACTACACCAGGAATTGGTCGCGCAGATGTCTGGGTGTTTGATGCTGCCTGGACTGGTAAGAATTTAGGCGGAGAGCCACTATCAATCATCACTTTATTTGGTGATACACCTCGCGCATTAGCAGTTTCTCCTGGTGGTGAATATGTCTATGCAGCTATTTTCCACTCTGGAAATAAAACGACGACTCTATTTGATGACATTGTCAAAAGTAATTCTGGATTGCCTCTACCACTCACTAATTTTGAATCGATAACACAACCTACTACCAGTTTAATTGTTCAATTTAATGACCAAAAATGGGTTGATGGTATCGGGCGTGACTGGAGTAAACAAGTTAAATTTTCACTTCCAGATAAGGATGTTTTTGTCATTGATGCCAATGCTAACCCTCCCACACAGATTTCAGGGGAAGGCGGATTTTATAGTGGCGTTGGAACTGTATTATTTAATATGATCACCAATCCCAAAACGGGTACTATTTATGTAGCAAACACTGATGCTAAAAACTTAACTCGATTCGAAGGAACGGGGAAGTTCGGTGGAACAACCGTTAGAGGTCATACGCATGAAAGCCGGATTACTGTTTTAGGTAAAGATGGTTTCGTCGGAGCACGTCACCTAAACAAACATATAGACTACAATTCATGCTGTGCCGCCATTCCCAATGATGAAAATAATCGCAGTTTGGCATTCCCAATGGATATGGCTATTACCCAAGATGGTAAAACTTTATATGTGGCTGCTTTTGGCTCAAGCAAGATAGGCATTTTTGATACAAATTCTTTGGAAAATGACAACTTTGAACCTTCAACAGACAAGCAGATTAAGGTATCAGGAGGAGGTCCAAGCGGATTAGTATTAGATGCAAAACGTAAGAAAATTTATGCATTGACCCGTTTTGATAATTCCATATCGATTATTGATACAGTTAAGAATAAAGAAATAGCTCATGTTGCTATGTTTAATCCAGAGCCCAAAAGTATCGTAGCAGGACGGCCATTTTTGTATGATGCGTCTTTTACCTCTAGCCACGGAGATTCAGCTTGTGCAAGTTGCCATGTTTTTGCCAATTTTGACAGCCTTGCTTGGGATTTAGGAGACCCAGATGCAACAGAAATCAATAACCCTGGGCCTTTTACTGTGCGGCCTAGGGATTTACTTTCACCTGTCAGCGAACATTATCGCCCTATGAAAGGACCTATGGTCACACAGAGCTTACGGGGTATGGCTAATCATGGTTCTATGCACTGGCGAGGAGATAGAACGGGCGGAAATGATGAACCAAGCAGTCAACCGAATAGCGGAACCTTTAACGAAGAGCTCGCCTTTAAAAAATTTAATGTGGCATTTGGTGGGCTTAACGGCAGACACGAGCCCCTAACGGATGATGAAATGAAAATTTTCGCAAACTTTGCCTTACAAATAACTTATCCACCCAACCCTATTCGAAATCTCGACAATTCACTTACCCCCAATCAGTCAGCAGGAAAAGATTTCTATTTTGGCAACCCATCTGATATCTTTTTTAACTGCAACGGTTGTCATGTTTTAGACCCAGATGCGAATAAAGAATTTGGTGTTGCTAAACCTGGTTTTTTTGGTACCGATGGCCGGTCTTCGTTTGAAAATTTATCGCAAGTTTTTAAAACACCTCACTTAAGAAATTTGTATCAAAAAGTAGGAATGTTTGGGCAAAAGGTCTTACCTTTTGATTCAGTAGAATTTATTCCATTTTTCTTATCTGAACCTTTAAATAATAATAGTTTTATGGGGGATCAAGTTCGAGGCTTTGGCTTTTTGCATGATGGCAGCACAGATACACTATTTCGTTTCCATGGTTCTGTACCTTTTGTTCAACGCCCAGCACAACCACCGCTACCAGCAAATCCGAGAGGTTTTTCACCTGATCTTAATGGAATTATCAAACGTAAACAAGTCGAACAATTCATGCTGGCTTTTGACAGTAATTTAGCGCCTATCGTCGGACAACAAGTCACTTTGACCTGGGACAATAAAAAACAAGTAGACCCACGTATTGATTTATTAATGGCAAGATCTGAAGCAGGGGAATGCGATCTTGTTGCTAAAACACAAACACGCCAAGGAAGACGAGAAGTTGGTTTTCTTTATCGAGGAGATGGCTCCTTTGATCGTGACATAAAACATAAACATCCTATTACCGATAGAAGGCTACGCAAACGTGCTCGCAGATGGCATGGTGAAATCACCTATACCTGTGTGCCTGTAGGCTCAGGTATCAGAATTGCGCTAGACAGAGACGAAGACGGCATTTGGAATGGAGATAAATTGTTGTTAGATAGAAAACCTAGTGGCCCATCTAGCAAACTAGACAGTAAGAATGATTAAATTCATATGACATGATTACACAAGGGTAGCTCTATAAATTCTGGTAGGACAGATATAAGTTTAAAATATTTGAGAACAAGGCGAAGATCACAGTTATCAAATATTTTAAACTTATATACTCGACATACTTTTGTCTTTAGAGCCCATTGGTAGTTAAGTAATTTATGTATACAGACCTATTTTTTAGCCTTATCACAGTAGGGAGTAGGGTTAGCTGAGTAAGTAAATAATACCGTTTCTTCCTAAAAACAGACCTTTCTCTCATAATGCTTGTATAGAAATAGATTTGTAAGTTTGAATGAATTCTTGTTAAATTCACGCTTTAGAAAGCTGTTAAACGGGCAAATCCCTTCTGATTTTTTTAAACGAAAAGCGGACATAAATTTAGCGAGTGGTGCACTTGTTAGCTGAACGTAGAAAAATCAGTTAAGTCTACCTCTACTACTTAAAATCAGCATAAATTTGACAAGAAGTTCAAAGCTGCCTCATATTTTTTATTCCCAAATCAAACCATCAGGTGGCCTCAAAATTGTTCCCTGTAAATATTTTTTCATCGCTTCACTTAAAATACGATACCAACATTCCAAGGGAGTCAACTGCGGAGCAATTGTCTTGAGTTTATTAAAAAAATCGTTAATTCGTTGATAAGCCGCTCTGACAAAGGATGCCCTCCCATGACTGCTGGTAATTGTTAAGGTTTTCTGCGAAGCATGAGTGGTCTGTTTTCCCACACCGTGTAGCAACAAAGGTCTGGATACAATGGCTTCAAAGTGCTTATCCGGCTCTACCAGTCGAACAAACAGTGACCACCAGTTGTAGACCAGCAATCATGCGAGCCACAAACCGG
>JAGLDH010000065.1 GCA_023145835.1 Methylococcales bacterium | reverse complement strand
ACTTTCAAATATTTTAGAAGCACTTTGATATCGATACTTCGTCACAAATACAAAGTGATACTGGATTTTAAAAACTGTATGACTGCCATACCTATATTCCATAGCACCTCCTAAACTAATGTCTAAAATGGCTATTCTAAATCATAGATAAATCTGACCGCCTAAAGGCGGGGGTTTTAACCTTTATTAGGGACTAATAAAGTAGTTATTCAATACTGATAATTTATACTATCTTTCTAATATTTCCATTCCAGCATCATTTGAATGTATTTTAAGTCCATCAGATTCCTTACGCTCTAACCCAACAAAATCAAATAGATTTGTATCTGCCATTTGTGATGGTGAAATATTTTGTAAACTAGAAAAAATTGTCTCTAAGCGTCCAGGAAATTGCTTATCCCAGCCTGATAACATTTTTTTCATTTCTTGTCGTTGTAAGTTCTCTTGGGAGCCACATAAGTTACAAGGGATGATAGGAAAATTCTTAAACTCAGCAAATTTAGCAATATCTTTTTCTTTACTGTAGGCAAGCGGCCTAATGACGATATTTTGTTTATCATCACTCAATAGTTTAGGCGGCATCGATTTTAATTTACCTGCAAAAAACATATTGAGGAAATAAGTTTCTAAAATATCATCTCGATGATGCCCTAATGCTATTTTTGTTATTTTATGTTCTTTAGCAAACCCATATAACGTTCCTCTACGAAGACGTGAGCACAAACTACAGGTTGTTTTACCTTCTGGAATAACTCGTTTAACAATACTGTACGTATCATGTTCAATAATATGAAATGGAACTCCAATATTTGTTAAATAATCAGGTAAAATATGTTCTGGAAAGCCGGGTTGCTTTTGATCTAAATTAACAGCAATAATTTCAAAAGTAACAGGTGCTGTTTTTTGTAAATTTAACAGTATATCCAACATGACAAAAGAATCTTTTCCACCAGACAAGCAAACCATAATCTTGTCATCTTCTTCGATCATATTATAATCAGCAATCGCTTGACCTACATTCCTTCGTAGACGCTTTTGTAATTTATTAAATTGAGTTTTTATTTTTTTATCAGGGTCTGACATAATAGTAAAAAACTGATTTTCTTAGTGTATTTGGATAGAGTAAAGCAGGATATGAGGGTCTCTATTTTTAGACAGAACCACAATATTGTAGAAACAAAAATAGAACAGGCTTCAGCCCACAGAAGTCTGACACCTATTTTATTTATTTAAAATGCTCACATAAAGAGAGGAATTATTAATCGTTATATCGCTGAAAAATTAGCGTTGCATTAGTACCACCAAAACCAAAACTATTTGACATAACCGTATTCAAAGTAACATTATCTTGGCGCTGTCTTACAATAGGTATACCTTCTGCACCTGAATCAAGTTGTTTAATATTCGCAGACTCACTTAAAAAGTTTTCTTCCATCATTAATAATGAATATATTGATTCATTAACACCGGCAGCGCCAAGAGCATGCCCTGTTAATGATTTAGTTGAATTCACTGCAGGAACATCTCCATTTCCAAATACTGATCGTAATGCTTCAAGTTCTCGAGTATCACCTACGGGTGTACTTGTTCCATGTGCATTAATATAATCTATTTTGCAGTCCTTAACCGTTGCCATAGCTTGTTGCATACAGCGTACTGCACCTTCTCCAGAAGGTTGAACCATATCATATCCATCAGAAGTTGCTCCATAGCCAACTAATTCGGCATAAATTTTTGCCCCTCTAGCTTTTGCATGTTCTAGTTCTTCAATGACTAAAACACCTCCACCACCAGCAATAACAAAACCATCACGAGTCTCATCATAAGGTCTTGATGCAGTTTCTGGGCTATCATTATATTTTGAAGACAAAGCCCCCATTGCATCGAACAAAACAGACATAGACCAGTGAACTTCTTCTCCTCCACCGGCAAAAATAACGTCTTGTTTCCCTAGTTGAATCAATTCCATTGCATGGCCAATACAATGAGCACTAGTTGCACAAGCAGAACTAATCGAGTAATTGACTCCTTTTATTTTAAATGGCGTTGCCAAACAAGCTGTATTAGTACTAGACATAGTACGAGGCACCATATAGGGGCCTACTCGCTTAACACCTTTCTCTCTTAAAATATCAGCAGCTTGAACCAAGTTAGATGTTGATGGACCACCTGATCCCATCACTAATCCAGTACGAATGTTTGATACTTCATCTTCCGCTAATTTAGAATCCTCAATTGCTTGTTGCATGGCAATATAATTGAATGCAGCCCCATCTCCCATAAATCGTTTTACTTTCCGATCAATAAACTCTTCGAGATCAATCTTTATCGGAGCATGAACATGACTTCTAAATCCCATTTCTTCATAAACATCTGCATGAACAATACCCGACCGACCTTGTTTTAAAGAATCTACAACCTCATCTCGGTTATTGCCAATACTAGAAACAATACCTAACCCTGTCACTACAACTCTTTTCATTATTCAGCCTCAGAAATCTTGGGTAGATGTAAATAAACCGACTTTTAAATCATTTGCTTGATAGATTACTTTTCCATCAACTTCCATAGTGGCATCACCAACTCCCATCACTAATTTACGCATAATGACACGTTTTAGATCAATTTTATAAGTTACTTTTTTTGCAGTTGGTAAAACTTGCCCCGTAAATTTAACGTCTCCACAGCCTAATGCACGACCTTTACCTGGACCACCTAACCAACATAAATAAAAACCAATTAATTGCCACATCGCATCAAGACCTAAACAGCCAGGCATAACAGGATCTCCCTGAAAATGGCAATCAAAAAACCATAAATCAGGTGTTATATCAAGTTCTGCAATAATTTTTCCCTTTTCAAATTTGCCTCCTTCATCAGTGATATGAACAATACGATCCATCATTAGCATATTCGGAAGTGGCAGTTGTGCATTTTCAGGGCCATATAATTCCCCTCTTCCAGACTTTAATAACTCTTCGCGCGTAAAACTATGCTGTTTTTCCATTAAATAAATACCAGGCTCATTCTTTTTATAAAAATAAATACCATTATACCTTGCACATTATAATGACGGAAATTTTTAGTCGTAGTATTTTTTGCTATATAAAACTGCGAGTAACAGTTCATTTTTAAGACATCACAAAGCAATCACTCGATTTATTACGTTATAGCAAATAAATGAAAGTAGATAAAAAATGACTATTTAGTAAAAATAAATACTTTTTTGGGGGAGCGGTAAAAGTGGCCGAATGTTAACCAGGAAGGACATTGTGCATAAAGTCTTCCATCGTCAGGTCACTGTTTTTTAATTGTTTTTGGTAAATAAGTGCATAAGTCAATACAGCAGAAACATAACCTCTAGTTTCTTTAAAAGGTATCGTTTCAACCCAAATATCTGCTGCCAACTCATTGTCCTGAGGCAACCATCGTTTTACCCTATGAGGCCCAGCATTATATGCTGCAGCAGCTAAGGCATAATGCCCATTAAACTGATCCAGTAGTTGTTTGTAATAAAACGCGCCATATTTAAGATTAGTTTCTGGGTTAAATAAACTTTTTTTAGTGCTCCATTTATCTCTTAACTGCCTGGCAATTTGACGACCTGTTTTTGGCATAATTTGCATCAGCCCCCTTGCTCCAACAGGAGATTGAGCATTTTGATTAAACGCACTTTCCCGCCTAATTAGGCCATAAATAATTGCTGGATTTAATTTTTGTAATTCTGCATTCTTATTCACTTGATCTTGATAAGCCATAGGGAACCTTAAAGAAACATCATCCCAGTATTTAGCTTTTGCAATGGTAAAAATAGACTCTTGTTTCCAATTTAATTGCTGAGCATATTTAGCTGCTATCAGTATATCGTCCTTACTTAGTTTTTTTATTGAATACCACCATTGCCTTTTAGCTTCATCAAGTTTATTTACCTCAATTAATTCTGCCACAACACGAAAATCAGTTTTTTTCTTAAATTTATCAAGTTTTTTCTGTGTAACTTGGACGGGATGATTAACTAATTGATAATGTTTATTAAGTTTATTAGCTGATAAATACCCATAATAACTTCGATGTTTTGATAACTGAGCAAAAATAAGATTAGCGTGTTTTGTCTGTCCTATTTTCTCCATCGCTCTAGCTAACCAATATTTCCATCGTCCTTTATTCTGAGATTCTTCGCTTAGTTTAGAAATTGATTTTTCAACATCAACCCAATTTAATGTTCTCAAAGCAGACCTTACTCGCCATTCCTTAGCATTCTCATCCAAGTAATCTAGCTTATTTAAACGGTTATAAGCTGTTTTATCCCTATTCAATGCTAGAGTCATTGCAAGTCTTCTCTCCATCTTATGAGTGCTTGATTTATTTAGTTTAAATTCCTTTTTTCTAGCATCCCAAATGTTTATCGCCTGACTAATACTTTTCCTTGATAACCGTTTAATGCCATGTGCAAAAATCAAATCTGATTGCGCATGTTGTTTGTTTAATATTTTAGGATTATCAACAAGAAAGGGATTAGAATGGATTTTCAACCAACGCTTCGCTTTTTGCTGTTCTTTTTTACTCATAGAGCGTTTAAGGTACTTTGCAAACTTGATATTACCTTTAGATAAAGAGGCTCTAAATCGCTGCCAAATTAACTCTTTATTAAAATATGAAGATTTTTTCAATACATTAAAAATTGCATTACATGCTTTAGGCTGAGATTGCCCAACAACCCATAATTTTTTTGCACCCAATAAAGCTTCTTTTTTTAAACCTGTTTTATATTTAGCCCAATAGTAATAACATTGTAGTTTAGTATTATTAGTCGCTTTATAATGCTTTACTAAGGCACTCCATTTACCTTTTCTTGCAAGATAATGCTGCCATTTATAACTTAATAAATTTGCATACCTTGTTTGTTTATGATCCATTAAAAAAGCTTGAACTTTATTTGTTTGCCCTAAATTTTTTAATAACCATTTATATTGCAAATAAGGATATAAGGGATAATTTTTTAACGAACCAGCTTGTTTTACAAACAAATTATCGTTACCTTTTGACAACCACTTTTCTGCTAAAACAAATTTTTCTCTTTGTTTTAATAATGAAGTGTTTGTTATTCCTAAAACTTGTGCTGGCAATACAAAAATCAGAAAAAATACAATTATTTGAGTGGTTTTCATCGTTTTTTATTACAAATTAAGACGTAGCTTTCTTATTAGTTTTATAATCTCTAGTTTATAGAATAAACAACCAAGTTCAAGATGAGTTCATCAAAATCAGATATAGTTCCTACAAAATACACGTGGAATTATATCTATAAAATTGCATTAGAACATAAAAAACAACTTTTTTCTGCTCATCTAATTGCAGTTTTAGCGACTATTGTCAGCGTCCCTGTTCCTCTTTTAATGCCTTTACTCGTTGACGAGGTATTACTTCATAACCCTAGTAATATCTCAAAAACCCTCAGTCAACTACTCCCAATTGAATGGCAAACCCCTGCCATTTATATTGCAACTATCTTACTTTTTAGCTTATTACTTAGATTGATCGCAATTATTTTTAATATTATTCAAGGTAGACAGTTTTCTTTCATCTCTCGAGATGTTATTTTCCGCATCAGAAAAGATTTAATTAATCGATTACAAAATATATCCATGTCTGAATACGAAAGCCTAGGAACAGGTGCAGTTGTCTCTCATATGGTTACGGATATAGGAACAATTGATACGTTTATCGGCCCAACGATCAGTAGACTGCTAATAGCTTGTCTAACTGTTGTGGGCACTGCTATTATTTTGCTATGGATGCATTGGCAACTTGGCCTTTTTATTTTATTACTTAATCCTTTAGTTATTTTTTTCGCAAAAAAAATTGGCTCTCGTATTAAAGATCTTAAAGCCAAGGAAAGTTCTGCCTACAGCCTATTTCAGCAATCATTAACCGAAACATTAGAAGCTATCCACCAGATTCGCGCAAGTAATAGAGAAAAACACTATTGCCAACAACTAATTGAATCGGCAAAAACTGTTAAAAAACACTCCACTGCATTTTCTTGGAAAAGTGATGCAGCAACACGCTTAAGTTTTTTAATATTTTTATTCGGTTTTGATATTTTTAGAGCCACGGCAATGTTAATGGTACTTTATTCAGACTTAAGCATTGGGCAAATGTTGGCTGTTTTTGGTTATCTCTGGTTTATGATGGCACCTGTCCAAGAAATTTTAGGTATACAACATGCTTTTTATTCAGCAAAAGCAGCATTAAATAGAATTAATGCATTATGCTCTTTGCAGCAAGAACCACAATACCCTCACCTTAAAAATCCATTTAGCAACACAAAAACCGTTTCAGTGACCATCGATAACCTTCACTTTAGTTATAAAGATGAACCTATACTAAACGGTATAAACTTATCAATAGCCTCCGGTGAAACGGTTGCTTTAGTTGGTGCTAGTGGTGGTGGAAAATCCACACTTACCCAAGCAATTATTGGTTTATATCCTCCCAAAAAAGGCATGATATATTTTGACAATATTCCAATTGACAAAATAGGATTAGATATAGTACGCGAACATGTTGCAACTGTTTTACAACAACCTGCATTATTTAATGACACCATTCGTGCCAATTTAACACTAGGCCGAGATGTAAATGATCATCAATTATGGCATGCTCTCGATATTGCTCAACTAAAAGAAACTGTCGAAGAACTGAATAGAGGACTTGATACTATTGTTGGTAAACAAGGCATGAGACTTTCTGGTGGGCAGAGACAACGTCTTGCAATTGCCAGGATGATTGTTGCTAACCCTAGTGTTGTCATTTTAGATGAGGCAACGTCTGCACTTGATACAGCAACAGAAAAAAAATTACACGATGCCTTAGCTGATTTTTTAAATGAAAGGACAACGATTATTATTGCTCATCGATTAAGTGCTGTAAAACAAGCTAATCATGTCTATGTTTTTGAAGATGGAAGAATTTGCGAACAAGGTAACCATGCCACTTTAATTAGTAATAATGGACTCTATTCTAAACTTTATGGGGAATATCAGTAATTATTAGCTATGCTTTTTAAATAATATTCTTTTTTTAATTTATTTAATACAAAAATGCAAGAAACTTATGATTTACATTGTCATTCAACGGCTTCTGATGGCTCTTTAACACCAGCTGAAGTAGTACATCGAGCAAAATTACAGGGTGTTACATCACTTGCATTAACAGATCATGACACTATTAATGGACAAAAAGAAGCCGCTGAAACAGCCTTGTCTAATAATATTAATTACATACCAGGAATTGAACTATCAACAACTTGGGAAAATAAATGTTTTCATATTGTTGGTTTAAATATTGACCCTACCAATAAGCCCTTAATCACAGGTATTGAAAACTTACAAACACTTAGATCTGAACGAGCAAAAAAAATCGCACTAAAACTTGAAAAAAGACGTATTCCAAATGCTTATGAGTCAGTCGTTAAAGCTGCAAAAGGCGGAATGATTACCCGCTCTCACTTCGCTGACTTTTTACTGTCACAGCATTATGTTTCCACCAAACAAGAAGCTTTTGATCGTTATTTAGGAAAGGGGAAAACTGCTTTTGTGTCCACTATATGGGCTGATTTAGCAGATGCTATTGACTGGATTAATCAATCCGGAGGGGTTGCTGTGGTAGCTCACCCTTTACGTTACAAATTAACAGCAAGTTGGCTAAGGCGATTTTTATCTTCTTTCAAAGAAATGGGCGGTCAAGGAATTGAAGTAGTAACAGGAAGAAGTACGCCTGATGAAATAAGGCGTACACTACAATATGCTAACCAAAACGAATTACTTGCCTCAATCGGCTCAGACTTTCATACACCGGATAACAAGTGGGTAGAATTAGGTCGGTTAGCACCTTTGCCAGAATCTATTAAACCGGTGTGGGAACTGTTTTAACAATAAAGACCAATAGCTCTATTCATGATTTAAACACCATTAAATTTTCAAAGTTCTTTTACTAAATAATTATCTTCTAAATTATTTATCCTTAAAAACTGCTCATCGTCCTTCATACCAGGAACAAAATTTTGCCCTGTAGATTCAAGAGCACGGGTCACAACCCCAATAGTCATATTATTGACATCCATCGCAGGTTGATAAATATCAACTTCCCCTTCTTCTACACTTAATTCGACAATTAAATGTGCTTCAACAAGGTCAGAAAGTGTATTTTGTACAATAGAAAGAGGCAAAATCAATTCATTAGCAATTAACTCTGCATTTGGGGGGGAAGCCTCTTTTATAAACCGGTGAACAATCAACTGAGAAACTTGTATAGCAATATTTTTTTTTAAAAAAAAACTGAGGTTAGAAAATTTTTTATTATGTCGATAACTCTCAAAATTGTGTATAAAAAATGAGATTTCACAGCCAAACAAAACAATCATCCAAACAAGCTGTAACCATATTAAAAACAAAGGCAACGCAGCAAAACTTCCATAAATAGCGTTATAACTTGATACTCCAATTTGTAAACTCAAATAAGCAGATTGAGTCATTTGAAATAAAATACCGGTAACAATACCTGCAACAACACCTGCTTTAGCAGATATTTTTTGATTGGGAATAAACAAAAAAACAAATATAAATAACAGCGACATAATAATTAATGGTGAAAAACCCATCATATAAACCATCAGTTTAGTCCCAAATTCAGGGAGATGAATCACTTCAACTAACCAGGTGATTTTTGTTTTAATAAAGACCGTAATACTGCTTGATACAATTAGCAAGACGGGAGCCAGCATCATTAATGATAAATAGTCGCTCAATTTTCTAGCCAAAGGTCTATTTTTTTTTATATTCCAAATATAATTGAAAGACTCTTCAATATTGCCAATCACTTTAATCACAGTCCAGAACAACACAATAATTCCTACCCCCGCGACGAGCCCACCTTTCGTACTAGATAACATATTTTGTGAAAATTCAATCAATTGAAGCATCATCGTATCTTGGTCTGATGCTTGTTCTAACAATTGTTGCTCAAGCTTCTTCTCAAAACCAAAACCTTTTGCAATACCAAACAATAGAGCAATCACTGGCACAATAGATAGGAGGGAATAAAGCGTTAATGCAGAAGCCCTTAGCTGACAAACATCCTTGTTAAAGCCTTGTATTGAGAGTAAAAGTACTTTTAAAAATTTAATACCTAGCTGTTGAAATGTTGACTGATGGTTATCAGGTTTAGTCCAAATATCCTCTTTAAAAAAACTAATAACCTTTTTGCTCATAAGTTTCTATTTTCTAAATTGATATAATTAATACAGAATGATTTTGTTTTTGAAATATAGAAAGAGAAATTACTATACCTTACTAAACCGAAATGAATTAGGCTGAGTTGCGTGGAAGATGAATAAAAGACACAAATTAGATTAAAAATAATGGTAGAGACTTTGATTTAAAGTATTTTTTTGTCCAGATTTGTTATAAGACATTAAAGTAAAGTATATCTCCTATTTGATAAAAGATAAAAGTAAACAATTATTAGTTACAAAAAACCTCGAGAATGTAATTAACTTAGGTTAAGTAAATATCAGAATAGCTCACTTTCTCATGACTACAGAATTTATCATACATATTCTAAAAACGAACATGTAATAAATTTGCAGCTCCCCTTACTCTATATTTTAGTTACCCAAACAGAACTTAAGTTAAGTGTTTTTTTAACTTTAACTGCGTATGCAGCTGCTTCATATTTACTTTTAAAGTCTTTAACTCTTAAACGATACCAGTTTTCACCTTTTACTTTTACTTTCAACACATCGGTAGGCACACCTTTTTTCTTAAATTCTCTTGCTTTACTTTCGGCATACCATTTTTGTTTAAAAGAAACTAAATTAACACCCCAGTTATTTTTTTCAACTACTTTTGCTTTTTTAGGTTTTTTAGTTGCAGATGCGACTACAACTAATTTACGCTTTTCTAATTTATCAACTTTAACCACTAGCTCTTCAATTGCTTGTTGAGCCTGACCATTTTGTTCAATTAAATCTTCAACAACTGGTTTTAGGGGGTTAGATTGTAAAGTATTATTAAAATCACTCATTTGTGAATTTACATCAACACTTTTTATCATTAGAGATTTAACTTGTTTATTTAATTTATCAAAATCTACTTTTGAATTAGTTGCTACTAATCCATCTGTTTCTTCTTCTAGTGTTGTAACGACTTCCGATAGATCAGCCACATCAGATTTAGCGCCATAACCTACAGCACCAAAACTACCAGCAACCAGTAATGCAAGCCCTCCTAAACCTAATGCTCCATATAATAATGGACGAGGTACCTTATTATCATTGATAAACCTTCTTATTGATCTTAGTTCTTTTTTTACTTTCTCTAAACCATTTTCTTCATTTGTTGAAACAGTGAGTACAGCAATCTGTTGAGTTAATTTCTTATTACACTCAACCAACTCATTAATTTTTGTTTTTAATTGATCAATTGCAGCATTAGCTTTTGTTATATCTTTAGTTGTTTCAACAAATAAAAAATCGATTTTATTTTGCTCCTTCTCAGTAGTCCTTTCATTTTTTGATTGATTAGTTTCTTCATCAATCCCAGAAGTATCATCGTCAGATGATATATTAAAATCTTCTTCTAATAAATTAGAATCCATAGTTGCTTCTGCTTCAATATTATTATCTACAGTTTCTATATTTTCATCAGAAGTAATTAAAATATCATCATTATTTAGCGGCTCTATCTCTAAAAACTTATTTTTTTTAACATTTTCATCATTATCTACAGAATCTAATAGATCATCAATCATGGACTCTCCTACATTACTACTTTCTATGTGATCATTAGTAGCAAATTCATCATCCTGTTGATCTCCTTTTTCAATAATTTTTTTATTAATATCTGTTCTATTTTCAGCTAATACTTGATTAATATTTTCCGTTATATCTACTTTTTCTATTTCTTCCTCAGCAACATCAAAAACATCATCCATTATTAATTGATCCATAATTTCATCATCGCTAGCCTCAGCCTTTTTTTCCACCAAGGACTCGGCTTCGTTAAGCACCTCATCCAAGGTATCTGAAAAATCATCAGACAAATTCTGTTTTTTATTTTGAATTGAAGCAGCCATATTCATATCCTTAACACGGTATCTATAATATTTATAGCTCTGTTGTTAGAAAATATTGATACACCTATACACTCAAACATTAGGAAGAACTATATCCAAAGAGTAGCAGAAACTTCAATAACTTAAAGAGTACTCCTATATTTTATTAAAAGCTAAAAATGAAATATTATTTAATTATTACTTTTGATGCTAAAATTAGCTGAAACTTAGGGGGTGTACTCTTGCAATTAGCCATTACCGCTTTGGGAAACAACCCAACTAATTTTATCAATAAAATTCTAGACACCGTTTCAAGCTGTGATTGTCAGGTACTGACACTTAAATCATCATGTTTAAATCAGGCCGTTGCCTGTTATCTTTTAGTTAATGGAAATTGGAATCAAATTGCTAAACTTGAATCTACTCTCACCAATCTACAGATTCTTCTTAATATTAATATTCATTCGCTAAGACCCGACAGCACTCCAAAAAGGTCTGAGAGTATTCCATATTTCTTAGAAAGTATTTCAGCTTCTCCAAATAATGTCATAGAAAATATGTCGAGTTTTTTATATGAAAGAGATGTCTATATTGAAGATATTAATGCCCGTTTTTTTCAAGCTAGCTATAATCAGACAAAAGTTTTTTCTGTAAAATTTATTCTATCAATTCCCATCAAACTGAAGATCCGTTCTTTACGAGAGGATCTACAAGACTTCTCTTTTAAATTCAATATTGACATCCTTTTTAATCCAATAAATCAATAATATGACAATCAGTATTAATAACCCTGTTCCTGATTTTGAAGCAGAATCAACGGGGGATACACCCTTTAAACTATCAGACCATCAAGGAAAAAAAGTAATTCTATATTTTTATCCAAGAGACAATACTCCAGGATGCACCCAGGAAGGGAAGGATTTTAGAGATAATATCGATAAATTTAATACATTAAATACAATTATCTTTGGTATTTCTCGTGACAGCATTAAAGTTCATGAAGGCTTTAAATCAAAACAAGAGTTTGTTTTTGAACTTCTTTCTGATAAAGAAGAGAAACTATGTCAATTATTTGATGTCATAAAAATGAAAAATATGTATGGAAAACAAGTACGAGGAATAGAGCGGAGTACATTTTTAATTAGCGAGAAAGGTGTCTTACTTCATGAATGGCGAAAAGTTAAAGTAAAAACCCACATAGAAGAAGTATTACAAAAACTCATTGAACTATCTTAAATATTATAAATATACTTCACTAATCACTAAAAAAGTGAAGTATATTCGTAAAGATTAATATGCTATTCAATATAATCTTCCGCCTCTATTGGCATTTCCACCAATGAAGGCCAAGCATTTAAAATTGCTTTAACGGCTGTTGCTAATGGAATAGCAAAAAACACCCCCCAAAAACCCCATATCCCTCCAAAAAATAAAATTGCAACAATAATCGCCACTGGATGCAAATTTACAGCTTCTGAAAATAATACTGGTACAAGAACAACTCCATCAAGAGCCTGAATAATTGAATACGCTATTGCAACATACATAAATTCATCAGCAGTAAACCCCCATTGAATAACGGCAACACCGAGTACAGGAAAAGTGACTAACGTGGCACCTACATAAGGAATAATAACTGATAAGCCCATTAATACAGATAAAAGCATTGCATAATTTAGTCCTAAAAAAGTATATGCGACATAACTAATTGCTGCAAGAACAAAGACTTCAACAAACTTACCCCGAATATAGTTTGCAATCTGTATATCAACTTCATTCCACACTTGAAGGGTTAAGCTTCTATCTCTAGGCATATATTTCATAAACCAGGAAACCAAAGTATCCCTATCTTTTAAAAAGAAAAAAACCATCATTGGAACAAGAAATAAATAAACAATAGCAGTAACAAGACCAACGACAGAAGCGGCTGAATTAGAAATGAGTTCTTGCCCATAGTCTAATAATTCATCCTGAATTGAAACCATAACTTCTCTGACATTTTCTTCAGAAATATACTGAGGATAAAGTTCTGGTAAACGCATTACCTCAGTTTGTGCTCTTTTTATAATCTCAGGAATACGCTGAATTAACTGAACAGCCTGTACTGAAACCAAGGGCATCAAAACAAATAAGAAAAACCCCAAACACGCCATAAACCCAGAAAATACAATATATACTGCAACTAATCGAGGTAATTTTATTTCTAATTTACTGACAATCCCTTGTAATAAATAAGCCAAGATAGCAGAGGCAAAAACTGGCAACAAAATATCTGATAAAGTAAAAATGAGGATAAACCCCACAAGTAAAATCAACGCCAATGCCAAAGCTTGCTCATTTGGAAAAATCCTTTTAGAACAATCCCTTATAAATTTAAAATTAAAAAAATCAGCTTGTGAACTCATTATTACTCTAGATTATTATTATTGTTAATTCATTTATTCTACCTTAAGAAAAGATTATAGTTCTTTTAATAATAATTTTATAAAGAACCTATTTTTCTTATACTTATTACTCTACGTTAAATTTGGTCAACGTCGATTACTCCAGAGTATTCTGTTTGTTCACGAAAACAGGTTATTATGATCGTAGATAACGAGTTCATAACCTGATCAACAACAAATAAAGCACATTTTAAATAAAGCTGTCTTTATAATAAGAAAGAGGACTTTTTTCGCCTAAAACTAAACAACGTTTAATTTTTAGGCAAAAAAAATCTCCTTTAGCTAAAACTAAAGGAGACTATAAGTTGCAGTATTAAATCTGCTTTCACAACGAGGAGGTCAATGAAACTGGTTAATTTATTTTTTCTCTTAAAACAATATTACTAAGCATCGTCGCTGTTCCTAAAAGAACAGTTGAAACAATAAATGCTCCAGAAATAAACCCCCATATCCCTGAAATAAATAAAACTCCAATAGCGATGTCACCTTTAATGCTTGTCATTTAAATAAATACCTATAAAATTTTAAGAAAAATAAAATGAGTAGAGCAACTCGTTTGCTCTTAAGTTGGACATATAATACCTAAACATAAAAAAAGAAACAATACACCATAATAACAATATATTGTTTCTTTTTAGTTTACAATAATTAAGGTTTCATTCATTTTCCTATAATTCTTCTTTTATAATTGCAATAATTCATCTTTTTAAGGGATAATTAAGGGTTACTCTAACCCCAATTAGGAACCTTGTTGTAAATAATCAACTTAGATTGCTTAAGCATTTTTATTTAAGGCACTGAATAAGTAGCCTTTTTTATTACTAGGTAAAACCGAAGGTAAAATAAACTGCTCAATAGAGGCTCATGACAAAATTAAGTGAGTTTCAATTTTGGAATATTCTATGAAAAGAACAATGTATGAAAAGATCTGGGACAGCCATCTTGTGGTTAAAGCTCCTGGCCAAGCCCCTTTGCTTTATGTCGATCGCCACTTAATGCATGAAGTGACGAGCCCTCAAGCATTTGAAGGATTAAGACTTGCGAACCGTAAAGTTCGTAACCCACATAGTATTTTAGCCACTATAGATCACTGCGTTCCTACTAAAAATAGAGATCTCCCAATCGCTGATCCTATTGCTAAAAAGCAAATTGAGACAATGGCAGACAACTGTCAGGAAAATGGACTCAATCTATATGATATGAAAAACCCTAATAATGGCGTTATTCATATTGTTGTGCCAGAACATGGTTTTGTTCACCCAGGTATGGTGGTTGTTTGTGGAGATAGTCATACTGCAACACATGGGGCATTTGGAGCATTAGCTTTTGGTATTGGTACTTCAGAAGTAGAACATGTCATGGCATCTCAAACATTACCTCAGCAAAAATCAAAAACAATGCTGGTTCAAATTGATGGTGAACTCTCTAAATATGCTTCTGCTAAAGATATTGCGCTAGCTATCACAGGAAAAATTGGTACCGCGGGTGGAACAGGTCATGTTATCGAATATGCTGGAGATGCCATAACAGCTCTTTCAATGGAAGGCCGCATGACACTTTGTAATATGGCGATTGAGGCAGGTGCTAGAGCAGGATTAGTTGCGCCAGACCAAAAAACTTTTGACTATTTAAAAGGTCGTGAATTTGCTCCTTCAGGTGAAAACTGGGATAAAGCCCTCGCTTATTGGAAAAGCCTTCCTACAGATGATGGCGCTGAATACGATACAATTGTTACATTAAATGCTGCTGATATTGAGCCTCAAGTTACATGGGGAACATCTCCAGAACAAGTGACAGGTGTAACAAGTAGCATACCTTCCCCTGATGACTTTAACGATACAATCAAAAGTGAAGCCTGTGCCAATGCTCTAAAATACATGGGACTAAAAGCACATACAAAAATCACTGATATCCCTGTTGATTTAATCTTTATTGGATCATGTACAAACGGCCGTATTGAAGATTTTCGTATTGCAGCAGAAGTTGCTAAGGGAACAAAAGTTGCTGACAATGTAATAGCTATAGCAGTACCTGGTTCTTATCATGTCAAAAAACAAGCTGAAGATGAAGGCCTTGATAAAATTTTTATTGACGCAGGCTGGGAATGGCGTGAGCCTGGCTGCTCAATGTGCCTTGCTATGAATGGTGATGAATTAACAGTTGGCCAACGCAGCGCTTCCACATCAAACCGAAATTTTGAAGGTCGCCAAGGTAAAGGCGGCCGTACTCATCTTGTTTCTCCTGCAATGGCTGCAGCTGCTGCTTCAGCAGGTCATTTTGTTGATATTCGCACCCTTTGATTTAGAGTAATATTATGGAACCATACAATAAACATGAAAGTGTTGCTGCACTTATGACTCGCAGTAATGTTGATACTGATCAAATTATCCCTAAACAATTTTTAAAAAAAGTAGAACGCAGTGGTTTTGGAATTCACTTATTCCACGATTGGCGCTTTAACGAAGATGGTAGCGAAAATACTGATTTTGAACTAAACAAACCCGCTTTTAAAAATGCCAAAATACTCGTTGTTGGTGATAACTTCGGTTGTGGATCTTCACGTGAACATGCGCCTTGGGCTATCGCTGATTATGGGTTCAACACCATTATATCCACTAGCTACGCTGATATTTTCTATAACAATTGCTTTAAAAACAGCATTTTGCCAATTATTTCGACTAAAGAACAGCTTGCTAGCTTAATGAATGAAATTTCAACTAATGAAGGTGTACAGTTCATTGTTGACTTAGAAAACCAAGAATTATCCTCCCCTGCTGGTAATGGATTTAAGTTTGAAGTTGATTCCTTTCGTAAAGAAAACTTACTAAAAGGATTGGATGACATCGGCCTAACCTTCCAGCATCTCGATAAAATTGACCAATACGAAGAAAAGCACAAACAGACTTACCCCTGGCTGTGGGCTTAGGCAATCTGACGAAATAAAGTGATTCCCTTTTTGTTCTCGATTGAACTATCTCAGTCATTACATAGAATAGCGATGCACCTTTTAAGATAGTTCGCTCATTATGCCAAGGAAGGCCATCTAGCAGAGCAAAACAGGAGCAGCCAAGTGACGTACCAAAATACTTTTCAATCTTAGCAACTTTATTCCATCAAACTACCTTAATTAAATTTTCAGACAACAAACATGAGCATTCAACCTAGGCATATCCAATTAATGGATACAACTCTTCGTGATGGTGAGCAAACACAAGGCGTCTCATACTCACCCGATGAAAAAGTTAATATTGCCAAAACACTATTACATTCATTACAAGTTGATAGAATTGAAGTTGCATCCGCTCGTGTTTCTGAGGGAGAAAAGCAAGCAGTTACACGCATTAACCAATGGGCTAAAGAAGAAGGGTACGACGGTCGAATTGAAGTCTTAGGATTTGTTGATCATACCCGTAGCGTAGACTGGATTATTGACACTGGAGGTAGTGTCATTAATTTACTGACTAAAGGGAGTGAAAAACACTGCCATGAGCAACTGGGTAAAACGCTTGAGCAGCATTCATTAGAAATATTACAAACGGTAAACTACGCACTAAAAAACGAGTTAACAGTCAATGTTTACTTAGAAGACTGGTCAAACGGTTATCAAGACAACCCAGAGTATGTCTTTGCTTTAATGGATAAAATTCAAGACCTCGGAATCACACATTTTATGCTTCCAGATACCTTGGGTGTTATGTCCCCCGAAGAAGTCTTCAATAATCTTAGCGATATGTCTACTCGCTACCCAAAGCTTCAATTTGATTTTCATCCACATAATGACTACGGTTTAGCAACGGCAAATGTAATGGCTGCAGTTCAAGCAGGAATAAGCTCTATCCATTGTACGATTAACTGTTTAGGAGAACGGGCTGGTAATGCCTCATTAGCTCAGGTAGCCGTTGTATTGCGTGACAAATTAAAGATGGATTTATCCATCAATGAAAGTCACTTGGTTAGAACTAGCAACATGATAGAAAACTTTTCAGGTAAACGTGTTGCTGCAAACACCCCCATTACTGGGGCTGATGTTTTTACACAAACGGCGGGGATTCATGCCGATGGAGACCAAAAAGGTGGTTTATATAAAAGCAAGTTAATACCCGAACGGTTTTCACGCATTCATAGTTATGCGCTAGGAAAAATGAGCGGCAAAGCATCCTTAAAAAAGAACTTAGAGTTGCTGGATCTTGATTTATCAGAAGAAAATCAAAAAAAGGTACTTTCTCGAATCGTTAAATTAGGCGATTCCAAGCAAACCATTACAACAGATGATCTCCCTTTCATCATTGCCGATGTCCTAGAAAGCAAAAATTATCAGTACATCAAGCTACTTAATTGTTCGATCACTAGTGGCCTAAACTTAGAAGCAACTGCGAGCCTACGAGTTGATATTAAAGGAAAAACCCATGTTTCCTCTGGCTCAGGAAATGGTGGATTTGATGCATTTATCGATGCCATCAATAAAGTTTTAAAATTACATAACTACACTACGCTACCAACATTGCTGGATTATGAAGTCAGAATACCTAAAGGAGGCAACACTAACGCATTAACAGAATGTGTCATTAGCTGGGATTGCAGGCATAAAACTGTCACAACTCGAGGAGTCCACTCAAACCAAGTATTTGCTGCTGTATTAGCAGCACTCAGAATCATTAACATTCAACTCCACGATCAAGAATAAAAGTTTATTAAGGAACCTCTGATTAAGTTGATTAGAATTTAGCGAAGAAAAAACGGTCGCTATTTTTCACAAAATGAAACGTAATAGTCATTCTATTGCACCGATCTTCGTGGAAAATATCGGTCGTTTTAGCAAGCTAAAAATAATGGGACTTGATCAGAGGTTCCTTAAGGGCTGAGGATGAAATAAAACCCGAAACTGGCATAGGATTTTTGTTCAGTTTCAAGGCGTAAAAATAGGCGCATAGCAAGCTATGAATCTATTTTTACAACACAGAAACTGGACGAAAAGACAAGTCAGTTTCGGGCTTTATAAAATTCTCAGTCCTAAGGGTACCTCAATTAATAGAGGTGCCCTTAGGCCTCACTCGTTTAATGTAGACATTACCTCAATTAACTTTCTAAGTTTCGCCTGTATCTTTTTAGTATTTTCAGGCCCCATTCTCAGCATTTGTTTCTCAACATCACTTAATGACTCAAGCTTTTTATCAGAAAACTTATAATAGATAGAATGCTTTACCAAAGCAATTCTGTCTTCCTTAATCGGTGCTTTAATTACGTTAGCAGCTGCTTTTAAAAAAATATCTTCTACTCTATATGCATTGGGGTACGAAAAAGTCTTATACACTTTATTAAATAAAGGTTTAAAAGTAAGGTACAAACCCAATCCTTTTTGTGCATCAATAGACGCTATTGCATTTGCAAAATCATCGTATCTTTTATACCCTTCTTTAGATAAATAGAGTCCTTGAGAGTCCTTTTTAACCATATTTTTCTTAGATATTTTTAAAAAAGCCCTATTTTTTACAAGAATTTGATTTTGAGAAATATCATGAATAAGGGTAATATATTTTTTGATACTCTCTTTAATTTCAAACCAATTCGCAAAGTCTTCAGAAACTTCTATCACTGCTTCTTTAAAACTATCATCACTATTTTCCAACTCAACTAATGTAGTTTTTTTACTTTGAGGGGTCAAAAGCCCAGTACTATTTTCTTCAGTCGTAGAACTGTTTTTTTCTTCTAATTGCTTGTCTAGGTTATTTTTTTTAGCCTCATTCATAAACGGTGTTTCTTCACCTAAAACCTTTAACTTGTTTTCTTGAGGAATTTTTACCTTTTGCTTGATTACCTCTCCTTCATCTCTGTTATTTAGAAACCAATAAACAGCGAAGGCTATCAAAATTACAATAGCTCCACCTGCTAAAAATAAAACAGGTAAATATTTATTCGACTTTCTTTGTTTATACCGACTCATAATTAACCTTGTGATTATAAAAAATGTCTATAACAATAAAAATACAATAGAATGATGTTTATTATCAATCTAATACAAATAAAACTAAAGGCTTTCTCTAGCATGAAAAAATTTCTATTACCCTTTAAAATAACTGCGTTTTGGTTACTATTTTTAAATCTTTGCGTTGCAGACTCAGTATTACCAACTCTAAATGGAATTAAATACCCTATTGGTTTGAAAAACTGGAGAGTACTCAGCTCATCTTACCGCACCGACAATAATACTCAACGGGTAATTTTAGGGAATTCAATTGCAATCAAAGCATCAAAATCTGGACAAACTAACCCTTGGCCTGAAGGGAGTATTCTAGCTAAATTAGTTTGGAAAAATACAGAACTTCCAAGCTGGGAATCGGCTATCGTACCAGGTGAATTTGCACACGCTGAAATCATGATAAAAAACTCCAAAAAATATAAAGCAACAGGAAAGTGGGGATATGCTCGCTGGAAAGGATTATCATTAGCACCCTTTGGCAAAGATAAGTCTTTTAGCCAAGAATGTTTATCTTGCCATACAAAAGTTAAAAATAATGATTATGTTTTTACTATTCCAGCAAAAATCCCTTAACTCTCACCAAGTTCTTCAATCAATTAGATTTATACAAAAAACAAAGTCATTGCTAAACTATTTTCTTTAAATATAGTAGATTGACTTTAAGTTTGTAAATATATCCCTATTTTTTCCATTTTCTATTATTATTTTTCCATGCACACAGTGTATACTTCATAGTTAGAAATATAGACCTATAACTTATAATTATAAAGGTTAGAACTAATGGCTGAAAAAACAATAAGCAAACATTTGACTCATCTTGATAATCAATTTTCAAGTTCTAGTCCAACTTTACAAAAAGCCAGCAAAACTTACCAAGAACTAGATCAACTAGAATACAACCTTGGACTCATTGAAAATAATGATACAACAGCAAGAAAAAGTTCTTGGTGGCCGATAGTCAGTTTAATTGGTGGTTTTTCTACAGCCAAATCAGAGTTCATTAACCGTTATTTAGGCACAACACTTCACTCATCTAATCATAAATCGACAGTTCTTCAATACACTCCACAGGCTACAGTAGCAACTTTACCGGGAACGGCATTAGATGCAGATCATAGACTTCCTTTTTATCTAATCAGTCACAAAATAGAGCAGATAGCTGCAGGAGAAGGAAGTAAAGTAAATGCTTACTTAGAATTAAAAACAGTTAACAGCGAACGACTTAAGGGAAAGTTATTTATTGACACTCCTGTCCTCAGTAATTCGCTAGAAGACATAGTTCAACCTGCTTTAACCCAACATATATTAAATAATTCCGACTTGATTTTGGTTTTCACTGACTTATTTGAAGCCACTCCAATTTTAATAAAGGAAACTATTGAAGAAATTGTCGCCCAGCAAGATACCAATAAATTTGTTTTCGTAATTGATCATTCAGAAATTAGCATTGATACCATTAAGGGCAATGAAATCATTACTTCTTGGCAAAGAAGGCTTTCAGACTTAGGAATTCATACCGGTCAATTTATTCTTTTATCAAATAACAACTCTTCTTTAACTGAAATAGACCAGCGACTAGCTAATATTGAAAACGATCGATCTTATCGCGTTCTTAATTCATTAGAACAGAGTATACGCGATATAAATGATGTCTATTTTCCTGAAGTAGAAACTTATTTGTCTACTTGGAAAGATAGAGTCAACACATCTACCTTAATTATATTAGGCTTTATTGTAGTCTTACTTGTTTTTGCAGAAATAACAATGGGGGTTGTACAGTTACTTTTTGATCCAATTATTGGCCCAGCTTTTATTCTTGCTTTAATTGCTTTTTTAGTGCCTTTACACCTGATGATGTCTAAGGTGCATGCAAAATTCATCATGTCTACTTTAGATAAACGTCAGAAAAAATTGAATCTAAACGAAAACTTATCAGGTTTATTTGAAAAAAGTTTAACATTCTGGCGCATGATTTTGCCAAATAAAGAACCTGTTGGAAAAAATAAAAAAACAAAAATAAAAATTGATAATCTTATAGAGCAAACTAAAGATATTGTTCAAGCACAAAACGATCAATTTAATCATCAACAGAATGCTGCTCATACTCAAGCAGCAGAGATATCAAATTCTTTTGAAAACCTATAATACCATCTGCAACCATGGATACTTTTAAACTGTATTTACCCCTTTGCTGGTTAAGAGCCAACCCTGTTGATCTACCAAGATCGTTAGGTTTTTTTAAACAAAACTTATTGTTTTATTTCATTCTTGAGCTTTTTATTCAAGCCAATATGATCGATCCATCTGAAGCAGTTTTTGAAGTCATTATCGAAACTACTTTTACACTCGCTTTTGTTGGTCTTATTTTATTTTTAAATAAAACAACCCATCTTTATGTACAAATTATATCTGCCGTTTTATTTTGCGAAAATATTATTGCCTTTTTTGGTGTTCCGATTGTTATATGGCTTACAGTAAGCGAAGACGCATTAAGCTACTATCTTTTAGGTCTTCTCGTGCTTTGGGATTTTATACTCATCACTTATATAGTAAAAAATGTACTCTCAATTAATCTTGCCGCTAGCTTAACGATCTCTTTTTTCTATTTTGGAATGACCTATGCTGGAGCATATGCTATCACTACAATGCTTTTTTAATTTATTCCTAATAAGTCATTAATAAGAAGACATACAGGAAACCTAATGTGAACTGTGTTAATTCCAGAGTTGAGATAGAAGACACAATCAAAAAATCACGTTTTGTTGGTGTCATCATACCTTGCCAAACTGAAAGTGAAGCAATACAACACCTTAACCAGAAATATCAACAGCATGCCAATGCCTCACATATTGCTTTTGCTTATCGAATAAAATCAACTACAGGGATAATTACTCGGTTTCATGATGCGGGTGAACCTAGCGGAACAGCGGGAAGGCCTATTTTTCAATATTTAGAAGGTCATGATCTAATAAATTTAATTTGTTTAGTCATTCGCTATTACGGGGGAATAAAACTAGGGGCGGGAGGGCTTACTCGCGCTTATGGAAATACTGCGAAAAAAACTATCGAAAATAGCACTATCAATAAGTTTGTTGAATATACACAAGTCAAATTTAAACTCCATTACAATCAAATGCAAAATTTTGAGTATCAACTAGCTAAACTCAAAGGAACAATTATAAAAAAAGAATTTTCCGAAAATATTAACCTCCTCGTTAAAATCCCCACAATTAACTCAAATACATTAACTAGCTTGTTTACAACATAATCTATAATAACCACGTATTTTTAGATACTTAGCTATCATATAGACCAAGGACTGATTTACTTTCACCTATGTGTTATACCTTTTTAACAAACTGAGATTTCAGCTTCATTGCTCCAATACCATCAATTTTACAATCAATATCATGATCACCATCAACCAAACGTATATTCTTTACTTTAGTACCCACTTTAACAACTAACGATGACCCCTTAACTTTGAGATCCTTTATTACTGAAATAGTATCGCCATCAGTTAGAATATTTCCATTAGCGTCCTTGAAAACATTACTATCGCTCTCCTCAATGACAGCATCTTTTGCCCATTCATGTGCACATTCTGGACAAACTATCATATTGCCATCCTCATAAGTGTATTCTGAACTACATTCTGGGCACTTAGGTAAATCACTCATTTATATTCCTGAATTAATTAACGATAAAATTAACTTATTAAAAATGATTTTTAATTAGAACAAACTCACTAAATCAAGGGCAAGCATTACGGCGTCTTCTTTACTCCCATTAGCAGAGGGATAATACCCTTTACGCATACCAATTTCATTAAACCCTCTTTTCTTGTAAAGTGAAATCGCCACTTTATTCGATGGCCTTACTTCTAAAAAAATTGTTTCCGCTTTTTTATTAGCAAGCTTAATCATATTTTCTAATAGTTTACTTCCTACGCCTTGCTTTTGTACTTCAGGATCCACACAAATATTCATAATATGGGCTTCTCCTGCACCCATTGACACAATACTGAACCCAACAACCTCATCAAGTTCTTCACAAACCCAACAACTATAACTAATTGATTTTATACAGTCTTTAAAGATTCCCTCACTCCATGGAAAATTATAATTTTTTGACTCAATCTCCAATATAGTAGGTAAATCTTCATGTCTCATTTTTCTTAAACGCATTAAATCTTTCCTTTCAATAGAACCAGGAAACACCTCTGCATAGAATTCTTTATCTGCATCATAAACAATGAATCCTTTAACTCTATCTATTAATTTCCACAAACTCATTTTTATTTTTCAACTTGTTTAATAGCTAATTGTAAATCTTGCCAAACTTTTTTCTTCTCTAATAAAGACCGTAACAAATAGGCTGGATGATAAATAACAACAAGCGGTATGATACCTGCAAATTGATGAGTAACCCCCCTCAATTCTGATAACGGTTGATTTGTTCCTAATAAGGTTTGTGCAGCAATACGACCAACAGCTAAAATAATTTTAGGCTGTATCAATTGGATTTGTTGATGTAAATAATTTTGACACGACTTAATCTCTTCAACTTTTGGTTTTTTATTATTAGGAACCTTACATTTAAGAATATTAGCAATATATACCGAATCTCTTTCCAACCCTACTGAGCGGATCATTTCGGTTAATAAATCACCTACTTGTCCTAAAAAAGGTTTACCTTCTACATCTTCATTTTGCCCAGGCGCTTCGCCTATAAACATCCAATCAGCATTTTTATTCCCAGATCCAAAAACTGTTTGTTCCCGCGTGTTACACAAAGTACATTTCACACATTCTGCAACTTCCTTTTGTAAGAGGCTCCATTTATCTTCAAGTGATTTTGTTTTATCATTAGAGTTAGTATCTATAACCACCTTTTCTTCATAGAAAGACTGTAATTCTTCATTTTGAGCTTTCTGTTTAGATACCCAAACATCTATCCCCATTGCCTCTAAATATTGTAAACGGGTATTATTATCCATTAAAACCTACAAAGTACTATAAAGAATAGATCAAAAAAGAGATATGAATGAATTCATATCTCCCTAAAAATTTCCCTACACATCACCCTGCTGCGGATGTTTTCGTTGATCTGGCGATTGTAACTTGCTTAGTGCATTAATATAAGCTTTGGCTGATGCAATTACAATATCAGTATCTGCGCCTTGTCCATTAACAATTCTACCCACTTTTTCCAAACGAACAGTAACTTCGCCTTGAGCATCTGTACCATTTGTAAGACTATTAACTGAATATAATTCTAAAGTTGCCTTTGATTCAACTAAGCTCTCAATTGCTTTTAGACTTGCATCAACAGCACCACTTCCCTCAGCACTTCCTGTTAATTCTTGATCAGATATTCTAATTGTCACTGTTGATCGAGGCATTTCACCTGTTTCGGAACAAACTTTTAAAGCAATTAATTTTATATGCTCTTCTTCAGAAAAAGAACTAGTCTCAGAAATTAAAGCTTGAAGATCTTCATCAAAGATTTCATGTTTTTTATCAGCAAGTTGTTTAAAGCAATAAAAGGTTTCATTTAATTCTTCTTCACTACTAAACTCATGGCCTAACTCTGTCATTCTACTTTTAAATGCATTTCGACCAGAATGTTTTCCCAATACCATTCGATTAGCTGACCAGCCCACATCTTCTGCTTTCATGATTTCGTAGGTTTCAGGGTTTTTTAGTACACCGTCCTGATGTATTCCAGATTCATGTGCAAATGCATTAGCTCCAACGATTGCCTTGTTAGGCTGTACTGGAAAACCAGTAATAGATGAAACCAATTTAGAGCAAGTTAAAATCTCTCGAGTATCTAGCCCAGTTTGACAAGAAAAAACATCTTGTCGTGTACGAACAGCCATGACGACTTCTTCTAATGAAGCGTTACCAGCACGCTCCCCCAAACCATTAATCGTGCATTCAACCTGTCTTGCTCCATTTAACACGGCAGATAGAGAATTAGCGACAGCTAACCCCAAATCATTATGGCAATGTACAGAAAAAATAGCTTTATCAGAGTTTGGGATACGATTAATCAAATTAGCAATAGTCTCTCCAAATTGTCCTGGCACACTATAACCAACCGTATCAGGAATATTCAGTGTCGTTGCACCCGCATCAATGACCGCTTCCAAAATTTGACATAGAAAATCTTCTTCAGAACGTCCAGCATCTTCAGGCGAGAACTCTACATTATCAGTATATTGCCGAGCTCGTTTAACGGCTCTTACAGCATACTCAATCACCTGTTCAGGCTCCATTCTCAACTTCATTTTCATATGGATAGGTGATGTCGCAATAAAAGTATGAATACGAGAACTGTTAGCACCTTTCAATGCCTCTCCAGCTCTGTCTATATCTTTATCTAGCGCACGCGCCAGACCACAAACAGTGCTTTCTTTTATAGCATTAGCAACTGCTTGAACAGCCTCAAAATCACCTTGACTTGCTGCTGGAAAACCAGCCTCAATCACATCTACCTTCATACGTTCAAGCGCTTTCCCAATCCTGACTTTTTCATCTCGTGTCATTGATGCGCCGGGGCTTTGCTCGCCATCACGCAGTGTGGTATCGAATATTATTAGTTTATCTTTCATGAGAACTCCATTCATGAAATATTCTCAACGATAATCGTTGATATTAAAAAAAGGGTAAATTTGGATTTTTTTTGTAGAAAATTATATGCCCACTAGGGCAATAATCCTAAAGATAAACCAAGGTTGAAAATAAATGAGGCATGCACAATATCTTCACCAAGAAATGGCATTAGATAATTTTGTTGTGCTGAAATTTGAATGTTCATTTTTTAACTATACTGTAATCTTAAATGTGACTCAAGTAATGGTTTATATTTTTCTATTTTTTCTTTTTTTTCTAAGCATTAATAAAGTAATAACCGGCCCTGAAATTGCATAACCTAAGGCCAGTAAAAATAACATACTTTGAGCTTGAGAGATTACAAACCCGATACCTAACATAATAATAATCGCGACTACAAAAGGTACCTTGCCTTTCAAGTCTATTTCTTTAAAACTAGAATATCGAAAGTTGCTTACCATTAGTAAACCTGTACTAATAGTAAGAATCAATACCAAATATTTAATGGATTCAACATCATAATTATATTCAAGACTTATCCAAAGCCCGCCCGCTAATATCGCTGCAGCCGCAGGACTAGGTAACCCTTGAAAATAGCGTTTATCAGCAACTTCAACTTGAGTATTAAATCGAGCTAATCTTAAAGCGCCTCCTGCTGTATGTACAAAGGCAGCAAACAATCCTAGTTTACCTAAACTTTCAAATGCCCATAAATACATTACTAGGGCAGGCGCAACGCCAAACGAAACCATATCTGACAAGCTATCATATTGCACCCCAAATTCACTTTGAGTATTGGTCATTCTAGCCACTCGGCCATCTAAACCATCTAAAATCATCGCAACTAATATAGAAATAGCAGCCGTTTCAAAACGTCCATTAATGGCTGAGGTTATTGAATAAAAACCCGCAAACATTGCTCCTGTAGTAAACAAATTGGGCAATAAATAGATTCCTCTATGACGATTAGCTGGTTTTTTTTGACTCATATTACAGATAGTTTTGATAGTACTTCAGATTTAATTTACTAAATATGTTTAGTAGAATAAAGTTTAGCTCACTATTATAAATAAAAAAGGATTTATAATAAAAATTAGCAGGCTAAACTTCACTTTAACTTCTTACTAAAGAACTAGTGACTCGTATCTAGTTTTTTACCTTTAGTTTGACCAAGACTTGTTAAAGTAGTAGTAAACCAAGCAGTATCAATATCAAATGGCTTTCCACCCTTTATGCGAGGAAATTCAATTGCACGTAATACAAAATTTTGATCATCATCATGCCCAATTACACCTGGCTCACCACGAAAAGCACATTCAACCGCTAAATCAGCGCAAGATTTAATCAAACGAATATCTTCAGCATTAGCAGCAGAAGCACGTGCAAAATAACCTGATTTCTGAATCAATGTTTTTTCTGCTCCAATCATCTCTGCAAATTGTTCACCAAACCATTTCCCTGGATTAACTGCATCCAACTTAACATGACCAAATGCATCACGCGGAACATCGTGCCCTTTAGCTTCCATTTCAGCAACAATAGATTCTAAACCAGCGCCTTCAGATACAAAAATATTAACGCAGTCTACTTCATCCATAATTTTGCGAAGACGTTTTGCTTCTGCGGCAATATCCATATCCATTTCTGGAATAAAAATACCATGTACCTCATAACTGTCACGACTTAACCCTAACTCAGGCAACCATTCACAATTATCTAAAATTTTACGATATTCAACCGCTGTAGCAGCCGTTAGCCAACCACAACTACGCCCCATGACCTCATGCACTATCAACATGCGAGGGTTAGAATTATTTTCTGCCACAACATTTTTAAAAAAGTGCGCGCCCTGTTCTGCTGCAGTCCAAGCACCTAATGATTGCTTGATGGGAATAACATCATTATCAACCGTTTTTGGTAATCCAATCACAGTTAAACCATAGTCATTTTTTGCTAAAAAAGCAGCTAAATCTGCAGCAGCCGTATTTGTATCATCACCACCTATAGTATGAAGAACATCAACCCCATCTTTAATCAACTGGTCTGCAGCAACTTTTTGAGGATCTTCACCTTCTTTAACTAAACCACGTTTTACACAATCAGCAACGTTAGTTAGTTTAACGCGGCTATTACCAATAACCGATCCACCAAATTTTTGTAATAAACCTGCTTTTTCGCGAATTTCTGGCGTTACTTTATAGAAGTCACCCAATAAAAGACCTTTATATCCACTACGATAGCAAATAATATCTATTGTGGGATCGATTTCATTATATCGTTCGATAAGGCTACCCACTGCCGAATTTAAACAAGGAGCCAATCCTCCTGCAGTAAGAAGTGCTACTTTTTTTGGTTTACTCATAAAGTTTTAGTTTGTTAAATTAATAAAAATATAAAGAAGGTCGATCCAACATAATTTCCTAAGGAATATAAACCATTCCATGTTCATAAACAGTATTATCACTAAGGAGATTTAATTGTATAAATGGGCTTACCTCAGGACCCCATCTATAAACACTAATAGGTCCACTCGCTCCAGTCAAACCACCCTCACAACCGATGAGCTTATTCACTTCCCCTATCGTCATTCCAGCTGTAATTTTTCTAAACTTATCTTCCGTAATATGATTCTGAGTACATTCTCCTACTTTGTCTTCCACATTTGCAGGGTTATTCGAATACTCAACAATATCAAAGCTACCTGTATTATTTAATTGTAACTTGGCATTATAAACAAAGCTATTGCCAATTTTGATACTAGGAATAGTTAACACTCTGGTATTTGGGGTGTATTCTGACTCTACTGCATGAGCATTAATAGAAATACTACTTACAATGAGAGAGAGTAATGTAATTCTTAAATTTTTCATGGGACTCCTTAAGTTATATAAAATTTAGGTTAAAAAAAAGCCCATCTTAATCTAGAGTGGGCTTTTTTTCGACTACCAAATTAAAAATTAGTTCTTAGCTTTATCAACAATTTGGTTAGCTTTAATCCAAGGCATCATACCTCTTAATTTCTCACCTACTATTTCAATAGGGTGTTCAGCATTTAAACGACGTTTAGCAGTCATTTCTGGGTAATTAGTCATACCTTCTACAATGAATTTTTTAGCATATTCACCATTTTGGATATTTGCTAATGCTTCTTGCATTGCAAAACGACTTTCTTCGTTAATGACTTTTGGCCCCGTTACATATTCACCGTACTCAGCATTGTTAGAGATTGAGTAGTTCATGTTTGCGATACCACCTTCAAACATTAAATCGACAATCAATTTTAATTCATGTAAGCACTCAAAATAGGCCATTTCAGGTTCATAGCCTGCTTCAACTAATGTTTCAAAGCCCATTTTAACTAGCTCAACAGCACCACCACATAAAACAGCTTGTTCACCAAATAAATCAGTTTCAGTTTCATCACGAAAAGTTGTTTCAATAATGCCAGAACGCCCTCCACCAATTGCAGAAGCATAAGCTAAACAAATTGATTGAGCTGTGCCTGATGGGTCTTGATGAATAGCGATTAAATCAGGAACGCCACCACCACGAGTGAATTCTGAACGTACTGTATGACCTGGTGCTTTAGGTGCAATCATAATGACATCTAGATCAGCACGAGGATTCACCTGATTATATAAAATAGCAAATCCATGTGCAAAAGCGAGTGCAGCGCCTTTCTTAATATTAGGTTCAATTTCCGCTTTATAAAGTTGAGATTGAAATTCATCTGGTGTTAGCAACATAACAACATCTGCACCAGAAACTGCAGCCGCGACTTCTTTAACGGTTAAACCACAAGCCTCCGCTTTAGCAATTGAAGAAGATCCAGCACGTAAACCAACGACAACGTCAACGCCAGAATCTTTTAAGTTGTTAGCATG
>JAGLDH010000064.1 GCA_023145835.1 Methylococcales bacterium | reverse complement strand
GCGTCTTTATCGTAATAAACTTGCATGGATTTTCCTGTTCTGCTTTTAAAATTAACTAAATAAAATATAACTGATGATTATAACTTTTTCTTTGGAGCTACGAAAGCTGGAAATAAATTCAGAAGGATTAACCAAGCATATTCCACACTCACCACTTTATAGATGCAGTCCCTTCTCACCCCGAGACATCCCCATCGGACCGGAGCGGACAACTTCTATAATAGCATCCTCATCTAATGCAGAAATAAAAGCATCCAGTTTATCTGATGGGCCTGTCATTTCTATCATATAACTACTCGCTGTCACATCAATAATTTTCCCGCGAAAAATATCAGATAAACGTTTAACTTCTTCTCTATATAGATCTGTAGCCTTAACTTTTACTAACATTAGTTCACGCTCAGCGTGAACTGCTTCAGCCAAATCAATTAACTTGACAACATCAATCAATTTATTGAGTTGTTTAGTAATTTGTTCAATGACTTCGTCACTGCCTCGAGTTACAAGTGTCATTCTTGATAGTGTTTGATCTTCCGTAGGTGCAACTGTTAAAGATTCTATATTATATCCACGAGCAGAGAACAACCCAGCAACACGAGATAGCGCACCCGATTCATTTTCTATCAGAATAGAAATAATGTGTCTCATTATGTCGACTCCTTATCAATCGGTGTTCTTAATTTCATGTCGTGATGAGACTTACCCGCTTCAATCATAGGAAAAACATTCTCGGTTCTATCGGTTAGAAAGTCCATAAACACTAATTTATCCTTCATCGCAAATGCTTCCTCCAGAGCAGGCCGAACATCCTCTGTTTTTTTAATTTGCATGCCTACATGACCATAAGCTTCAGCCAATTTAACAAAATCAGGAATTGTATCCATATAAGATTCAGAATAACGACTTTGATAAGAAAATTCTTGCCACTGCCGTACCATCCCCATATATCGATTATTTAAGTTAATGACCTTAACGGGCGTTCTATATTGTGTTGCTGTTGCCAATTCTTGTATACACATTTGAATACTAGCTTCACCCGTTATACATGCAACATCTGCATCTGGGTGGGCTAACTTAACACCTAGTGCGGCAGGCAGACCAAACCCCATCGTTCCTAATCCACCAGAATTTATCCAACGACGAGGCTTATCAAAGTGATAAAACTGAGCAGCAAACATTTGATGTTGACCTACATCTGATGTGATATAAGCATCGCCCTTGGTTACTTGATATAGCTGTTCAACTACATATTGAGGTTTAATAACGTCACTATCTCTGTCATACTCTAGGCTATTAACTTTACGCCACTTATTTATCTGATTCCACCAAGCATCTAAGGCTTTTTCATCACGCGCAACACTGCTTTGTTTTATCAAAGCAATCATTTCTTTTAAGACAGGAACAACTTGTCCCACAATAGGCACATCCGCTTTTACTGTTTTAGAAATTGATGAAGGATCAATATCAATATGTACAATTTTCGCATAGGGACAAAACTCGTCTAATTTTCCAGTTACCCTGTCATCAAATCTTACCCCGATTGCAACAATAACATCACTTTCATGCATTGCCATATTTGCTTCATAAGTACCGTGCATCCCTAACATACCAACAAACTGTTCATCCGTTGCAGGATAGCCACCTAGTCCCATCAAAGTATTTGTGACAGGATAACCAACTAGTTTTACAAACTCTGTTAACTCAGCACTACCCTCACCCAATATGACTCCGCCACCTGCATAAACCATCGGGCGTTTAGCACTCAGTAATAGATCCACTCCTTTTTTAATTTGCCCTGTATGCCCTTTAATAACGGGATTATAAGACCGCATTGAAATTTCTTTGGGATAGTGATAAGAAATTTTAATTGATGGGTCAGTAATATCTTTTGGAATATCGACCACAACAGGACCCGGACGACCTGTAGTTGCCACATGAAATGCTTTTTTCATGGTTTCAGCAAGATCATTTATATTTTTAACTAAAAAGTTATGTTTAACACAAGGACGAGTAATCCCAACCATATCAACTTCTTGGAAAGCATCACTTCCAATAACAGGTGTTCCTACCTGACCGGAAATAACGACCATAGGAATAGAGTCAAGGTGCGCAGTAGCAATACCTGTGACAGCATTAGTCGCACCAGGTCCAGAGGTGACTAATACCACACCGGGTTTACCTGTTGAACGCGCATAAGCATCAGCAGCATGTACTGCTGCTTGCTCGTGCCGGACTAAAATATGCTTGAATGTTTTTTGATGAAAAATTGCATCATACAGATGCAATACCGCTCCACCAGGATATCCAAAAAGAAATTCCACACCTTCGTCTATAAGACTCTGGACTACTATCTCACCGCCGCTGAGTTCCACACTAATTACCTCAAAAAAACACTACATTCAGAACAATAATAAAATTTATTATTCCAATCAAATGTATGCAAATAAAGAAATACCCATCCAAGAATCAAACAAACCATAGTCTCAGACAGATCTAACAATAACCGGTCATTTTACTAGGTTCTTAAATAAAATTATACTTTTAAAAAACCACGCACATTTCACATGGTTTCAATTATAAATTTCAGGGTACTTCTATTAATTGTGGATGAGAAAATTGAGAACCAAAATATTCAAGGTCAAGGCGAGATTCTCGCGTAATAGCAGGCTATTGCGAAGGATTTCAACGCAGAGCTTGGATATTTTGGTTCTCAATTTTCCATTCATCAATTAATAGAGACGCCCTTTATAGAATAAAAATTGATTAACTAAATCTAAACAATCAGCTCTATTTCATACCCAGAAAACTTTCTGATATTAATCACGCCAGTATCAAATAATAAATACTGTCCTTTTATTCCTTGTAACACTCCAGCTACCTCTGGCACTTTATCAAAATTAAAGGACTTAACTTTTTCAGGATAAGTGCTCACAGGAAAATTAATATCAACTTCCAATGCTTCAGGTAAAAACTCAATTGCATCATCACCGTATTGTTGAATAATATCCGCTATTTCAGATTCACATAGTTTTAACAGTTCATCTCGCTTAGATTTTAAATCAACAATCTCTACCTGATTTTTTAACATTCGCTGCCAACTGGTTTTATCACTGACATGCTGAGCGATTGCGACCTCTACCAAACCTGAAATATGTCTAGATTTCACTTTCACAATAGGTAAAGCTTGAATAGCACCTTGATCTATCCAGCGAATCGGTATTTGAGTTTGCCGAGTTATACCTACTTTAACTCCAGATGAATTAGCTAAATAAACAAAATGCGGTTGATAGCAAAACTCTTCCCCCCAAGAAGGCTCTCTACAAGTTCCCTTATCAAAGTGACAGGTTTCAGGCTTCATAATACACATATCGCATTGTGCTAATGATGTAAAACAAGGATAACAATACCCTTGATTAAAACTTTTTTTAATTGACCGACTGCAATGTCCACACAAAATATTTCCTGTAAAAACTAATTTTATCGACTTACCAATCAACGGATTCATGTCTACAAGCTGATCAGATAATGGCAATTGATATTTTACTGGACTCACCAGCTCTACTTTCATCTTTCTCAAATTACCTTGCACTTCACACCCCAAATTATTCATAAATCAGCATTCTATCATTATGTACAAATGAGAATCACATAGAGTCCTTAAAAAATCAGTAGCTAAAAATTTTTTTTTAATGCACTATCTTAAGTTAAATAATAACAACACAACGAGAGGTTTAAATGAGCACAGGTTTTTTTGCATCTATTGGTCCTTATATTGGTATCGCTGGATTAATTATCGCTTACGTTATATATCGCATCATTTTGTCACATGATATTGGCTCTGAAAAAATGAAACATATTTCAGAACTTATTCATGATGGCGCGATGGTTTTTCTTGAAGCAGAATATAAAATTCTATCTATCTTTGTACTAATTGTTGCCAGTTTGATTTTTTTATTCATCAACCATGAAACGTCCTATGCTTTTTTAGGTGGTGCTGCTTGCTCCATGTTTGCTGGTTTCTTTGGAATGAAAGCAGCAACTCGCGCCAATGTTCGTACTTCTGCTGCTGCTAATAAAGAAGGAATGGGCGCAGCACTCATGATCGCCTTTGGAGGTGGATCTGTTATGGGCTTGGCTGTTGCTTCACTTGGACTAGCAGGCCTTTCTTATGCTTTTTCTTTAATTGACCCGTCTAACGTATCCAACTATAGCGCACTAAATGGTTTTGCTATGGGCGCTTCATCTATTGCATTATTTGCTCGAATAGGGGGTGGAATTTACACCAAAGCAGCTGATGTTGGTGCTGACTTAGTCGGTAAAGTTGAAGCTAATATTCCAGAAGATGATCCTCGTAACCCTGCAACCATTGCCGACAACGTGGGTGATAACGTAGGTGATACAGCAGGCATGGGTGCTGATATTTTTGAATCATATGTAGGCTCAGTAATTGCGACTATTGCTATTGCAGCTGCTTCAACAAATTATGTTGATATGTCAATGCAATCCGATGCTTTATTACTCCCTATCGCACTTATTATAATAGGGCTAATAGCATCCGTCATTGGTGTTTTTTACATGCAAAAACTTAAAGATAAAAATCCAGCCCATGCCCTAGAACAAGTCACATGGATTTCTGCCGTCATATTTTTAGTGCTTGCCTTTCTAATCATCCTAAATTTTGGTATCCAATTTAATATTGATGGAGAAGCAACATCAATAGCCGGCCCTTTTTATGCCCTCTTTGGTGGTACTATCGTAGGTCTTTTTATTGGTCGTGTCACTGATTACTACACATCAAAAGAGCCAGTACAAGCCATTGCAGAAGCATCAAAATTTGGGCCAGCAACTAATATTATTGCTGGTTTAGGTATTGGAATGCGCTCCACTGTTTTACCTATTTTAGGTATTTGTGTTGCTATTCTTATCGCCTACTCTTCTGCCGGTTTATACGGCATCGGTATAGCCGCTGTTGGCATGCTTGCAACGACTGGCGTTACTATGTCTGTTGATGCATACGGCCCTATCGCTGACAATGCGGGTGGCATCAGTGAAATGGCAGAGCTAGGTCCTGAAACACGTGCTATTACTGATTCTCTTGATGCCATTGGCAATACAACGGCTGCAGTAGGTAAAGGCTTTGCTATTGGCTCTGCTGCACTTACTGCATTAGCTTTATTTTCAGCTTATGCGGCTGCCGCGAATATTTCAGCGATTGATTTACTCGACCCACTTGTAGTCGTTGGATTATTTATTGGTGGCTGCGTCCCATTTTTAGTCGCTGCAATGACGATGGATTCTGTGGGAAAAGCTGCACAAGATATGGTTGAAGAAGTTCGTCGCCAATTCCGTGATATTCCGGGACTGATGGAAGGTACAACACCTCCTGATTCTGCTCGTTGTATTGAAATATCTACAAAAGCTTCATTACGTGAAATGATACTCCCTAGTGTAGTCACTATTTGCACACCAGTTCTTGTTGGTTTTTTGCTTAACAAAGAAGCATTAGGAGGGCTACTCGCAGGCTCTCTTGTTACAGGTGTATTAATGGCTTTATTTATGGCAAATGCCGGTGGCGCTTGGGATAACGCAAAAAAATTAATTGAAGGTGGTGCTCACGGAGGAAAAGGAACTGATATTCATAAAGCAGCCATTTGTGGTGATACTGTCGGCGATCCTTTTAAAGATACGTCAGGCCCAGCTTTAAATATTGTAGTTAAACTAATGTCAGTCGTTTCACTTGTGATTGCTCCATTGCTTTAATATTCTCAAAACCAAAACATAAGAATAGCTAACGTTTTTCTTATGTTTTGGCTCTAATATACAAAAAAATTAATTAAAACTTTCTTTGTGTCAGCTTTACCTCAGCTTTGCCAATACATACAAACAACAGAAAACCTGTTACAAGCTCAACGCTTATTCCATGGTAGAGGGCATGCTTTTTCTGGTCTTCATCATATTACAATTGATTGGTTACCTCCTGTCATTTTAATCACCCTGTTTACTCCTGAACCTGCATCAGAAATTAATGACCTTACAGATAAATTACTCACCCTCCTCCCTTCCTGTAAAAGTGTCCAACTCCAACATCGCTATGAATTACATGGCTCCATTGATTTAATTTATGGTGATTCCATCCAGCAATTTTCAATACAAGAAGGTGATTTACACTTTCATATCCGGTTAGGTCAATCTAGAAATATAGGTTTATTTTTAGATATAAAAAATGGTCGACAATGGGTTCAGGCTCATAGTAAAAATAAACGTGTACTCAATTTATTTGCTTATACCTGTGGTTTTTCTGTGGCAGCGCTAGCAGGAAAGGCACAATCAATATTAAACGTTGATATGAGTAGCACAGCACTTAGCATAGGTCGAGACAACCATCGCTTAAATCAACACAACCTAAAACAAGTTAGTTTTGAAAAACTTAATATTTTCAAATCATTTAGTCGATTAAAAAAACGAGGGCCTTTTGATTTACTAATTTGTGACCCACCTACTTTTCAAAAAGGAAGTGTCGATATTGCAAAAGATTATCCTAAAATATTACGACGCCTTAATGAGTTTATGGCTCCAAATAGTACACTAGTACTCTGTTTAAATGCACCTGAAATTGGACGTGATTTTTTAATTGAACATATGGCTAAATACGCGCCACAATACACTCTTTCAGAAGAAATCCATCCCCCTAAAATTTTTGTTGAGGCTGAAAATAAAGGATTAAAAGTATTGTGTTTTACAATACCCTAAAATCAAAGCTGTCATACTTCTCATTGTTATCACATTTAGATTATCTTTATTACTATTCCCTTTTCTGATAAAAACCATGTTATTTGACAATAATCTAAACAGCATTGAAGGTTAGAAAGCTCGATCATTATTGTTGATATTCCTATCGTCACACCCTCTTCTATCGAGCTGTAAATTTTAAGTTATTTTTGATAAACAAAAGGAATATCCACATCCATTGTTTTATCATTCCACGTAAACTTAAAAATTCGATGTAAAGTATTGTCCCTCTTAGACCAAACCCAAGCATTATCACGACTCAACGATTCATTCGCTTTTATCACATGAGTGCCGTAAGTTGCTTTAATTTTATTTCCTCCCTTAATGCGAGGTGTATACAATTGGCCACGATCAAGAGAATACTTAATTTCTTTAATATGAATATCTGATTCACTCAAATTTTTAATCGTTTCCCGATAAAAATCAGTATCTACCGCTTTCCAGTTATGCTTGATAATCTTATTGTTATTAGGTGTTTTTCCTAAGTATTCAACAGCAATAGATAATAATGGTTTGTTGTTATCAGAGACTGTCACCCTATATTCTCTTTCATTTTCCCAATGAATAATACTTTCAGCTTGTAAAGTCGCACTCCAAATAAATAAGGTAAGAATAAAAGACTGCATTAAATGAATTAATAATTTATCCATATTAATCTCCCCCTCCACCACATCCGCCTCCGCCACATCCGCCGCCACCACAACCACTGCTGTCACCTCCTCCACCCCAACCACCTGAGCTACCACCTGAATTACCCCCTCCCGTTCCAATTTTTACAATAATAATTACAAAAATGATAAAAAAAATGATATTAAACAACATACTTTATTCTCCTAATATTAATTTTAAATAAGTGACTTATCTCAGTCACAATGGCTTCAACCCTTTTGTCAAATTAAGCCAATGTATTCTTAAAATAATGTGAATGTAACAACTTGTATTTGAAGCGATAAGCAAACCCTATTCTTTTAAATGTATACTTTACATACATCATTAAAATACATTTTGGGACAACCCAGCTCTCTTCCTTATTCACCCGTATAAAATGAGTTTTAGTCTTTAATCGAACAGCCGGATCAATCCAAATATTTTCAGGCGGCTGATGTCCAAAATACTGGGTATAACTATCAATGGTCATTCCATACCAATCATAAAACTCAGAACACCCTTCAGCCGGCCAATGGTGTAATTGTTTACCCACTGTATTGACACAAAAATCTTCCCAATATGAATAGGAAGAAAGCATATGAAGATGCCATACCTGATCAACTTGATCAGAAGGTGCAACTTTATGTCCCACAACGATCATTAAAAATAAAAACCGTTTATATTCATGAATCACTCGCTGGGTATAATCTAAGCTCCATACATTCTCGATGGCTAACCGAGATGAAAGTGGAAATCTAACGTTTGGGTTATCGAGAGGGAAATCAACTATTTTTTGATACAATTCAGCATGATTTTTATTCCCAACCATTAACCCTCTGACTGTTTTCATATTATTTCTCCTTTTTTTTCGTTGTCTTATTCAACCATACCTCTACGCTAAAGATATATCGGTATCCTAGAGTCTGGTATTTTTTTCAAGATGATAGGTTGATAACAGAACCTAAGAGGAAAGAGAGAAAGCTGTGCTACTATGCGAACCCACAATAAATATCAAAACTGTTTAACTAAAATGGCTGATTTTTCTGAAATACAACCCTTAGCTGGAGATTTTTTACGAAGTGATAAGATAGAGTTTGCAGGAACTCATCTCTTAATTGATTGCTGGAATGCTTCTAGACTGGATGATACAGATTATATGAAAGAAATTTTGCAACACTGTGTTTCAGTCAGCTTTGCAACCTTACTCCATCTTCATTGTCATCAATTTTCTAAGTCAGGCGGGTTATCAGGTGTGGCTGTTTTGGCAGAGTCACATATTAGTGTTCATACCTGGCCAGAAAGGAAGTTTGCCGCTTTTGATGTGTTTATGTGTGGTACGGCTCAACCGATGAATGTTATTGATGTGTTACAAGATGCTTTTCAGCCCCAAGAACTTAAAGTAAAAAAAATATTACGGGGGCAAACCGAATTAAAATATTGATCAATACTTCTCTCTATAAAGTTATATTAACTTCATAACAAAAGAACTTTAAGCACAAGACAGCCATCAGCATATATGTAGTCATCCGGCTTATCTAAATGGGTAGTCGTTAAAAAAAGCTCTCCCTTTTTCTATCCATATTAATTGCTTAGCTCAAAACATTGTTTAGAAAAGCCACTTCCACAGTTTTTTTCACATAGACATCGTCAATACCCCATGCATTTGTAAAGATTAAAAGACCCATTGCTAAAAAAATCATTTTCAGACTATTTTTCTTTTTATTTTATTCTTGATTTAAGAGCAGTAAATTTCTCTAGTTTTCAAAGAGCAAACAATTCTCAGTTTAAGGTTAAAATAGTGGTTTTATTTGCTTTTAAATATGACGCCATGAATAAAATGTCTCCCGCATCCCTCCGACGCCATGATTTCCTTCTGTTTGGTATTATGGCTGTATTAGCTGGATGCGGACTCATTTATGAATATCTGCTATCACATTACGCTGGACGAATTTTAGGTGCAGTTGAACAAGTCATCTTTGCGATGATTGGTATTATGATTGTTTCAATGGGGTTAGGTGCTTTTGCTGCACGCGTCTTTAAGTCCTATTTTAATGCCTTTGCTTGGTTAGAACTCAGTATTGCTTTAATCGGTGGAACAGCAGTTTTAGTGTTAGCTGCAACAACAGCACTTGCCAACTTGTTTCCACAGATATTAATAGAGACTTTTTCGATACCCCCTGATTTAATTCCACGCGGTGGAATGATTAGTTGGGCAAAGAAGATAGCATCAACAATGCCTTATGTAGCGGGGTTTATATTAGGTTTTTTGATAGGGATGGAAATTCCTCTTATTGCGAACATTCGTGAAACACTCTACGGCGAACATATCGAGCACAATACAGGTTCAGTCTATGGTGCAGATTATATCGGGGCTGGAATAGGTGCAGCAATATGGGTAGGATTTATGCTAAGCCTTCCCCCTACTCAAGCTGCGGTAATGACCGCCAGTGTTAATTTATTAGTTGGACTGGTCTTTTATTGGGTTTATCGAGCGCGTATTAAAGTAGGTATATTAGTCGTTTCAGCACACCTTTTAGTGGCTGGTATTCTTGTTTTTATAGCGATTAATGGAACAAGCTGGGATAACGCCATGGAAGATTTACTTTACAAAGATAAAGTTATTTTCAGTTCCGATACACGTTATCAACATTTCACAGTGACAGAACGGGTAATGGACCCAGCAAAACCAAAAATCGTTTCCCTTTTTATCAATGGTCGTTCTCAATTCGCTAGTAATGACGAGGTTATTTATCACTCCCTATTGGTTTCACCTGTTATGCATGCTTCAGCTTCACATCATAATATTCTAATTATCGGTGGCGGCGATGGATTGGCTGTACGCGATATCTTACGTTGGAATCCAAAATCCATAGACTTGATAGATATTGATTCTGCACTCGTCGAGTTTTTCACTACCCCTCAAATTAAAAAAGGAACTGTCATCAATCAAGCACTATTGGATTTAAATCAGCATTCATTTAGCGATTCTAGAGTGCATACTTATTTTGGTGATGCTTTTATCAAAGTTGATGAATTAATTCAACAAGATAAATTGTATGACAGTATTATTGTTGATTTACCGGATCCCAGCCATCCAGACCTGAACAAGCTTTATTCAGCTCGTTTTTATGCTAAATTAAAAACATTGTTAGCCGGTGATGGAGCTATGGTTGTGCAATCTACATCCCCCTATCATGCAAAAAATACTTTTTTAAGTATTGGTAAAACAGTGCAATATGCTGGCTTCAATAATGTAGAACAATATCATCATAATGTCCCTAGCTTTGGAGAATGGGGTTGGACCATTGCCACAAAAAATGGTCTGTCTGCTAAAGCCCGAATTGATGATAAACAGGCATTAGACGTACAAGATGGTTGGGCTACTCGTGGTGTTTTACTCGCCGCATTTGAATTTAGTGATCATTTTTTTGAATCACTCAGTACTATTAAAGTCAATAGAATTAACAACCAAGCGGCTTACCAATATCATCTAAAAGACTGGGAAAAACAACAAGGCATTTTTATTGCACCCTACTCAGAGGCCAAGCATTAAGGAAAGAGGGTTCAAAATATGCCTCTGTTTCAAGATCTAACAACTAAGACATTGCAAGCTTCGCAACTATTTCAAGAACGCAGAGTAGGAGAAAGATAAGTCGATATTCGTCTATCATTAAATCTTCACTTTTACAATATCAGGAAAAATGTGAACTAGATTCAAAAAAGAATAGATTTTTTTAAAATAGACTGGACATAATATGTCTCGTGACATATTATGTCTTTAAGCCACCATTGGAGAATAAATGAGTACGTTAAAACTAGAACAATTAATTAAAGATCTCTCTGATCAAAAATTAGCAGATGGACTGCACTTATCTATTGAGATGTTTGATGGTGAAAGCTCGGTTGCCTGCATTACAGTAGAAGACCACGAAGAATTCCCTATCTACATGACGGTGGATGAGGGACAAATTTTGTGTATTTCCTACTTGTTTGGCGAGGATCAAGTAATTGCAGAAAAACAGGCTGAAATGGCTGAAGCTATGTTGATAATGAATGTCATGATTCCATTGTCTGCGTTTTCAAAAATTGGTAGTCAATACATTCTATTTGGCGCATTATCGCCACGAGCTAGTATTGATGAACTACTACATGAAATTGAATTATTGAGTGACAATGTGCTTGAAGCCATTGGCACCCTATCCACTTATTTAAAGGAGGCCTCGTAAGGCTATGAGTATATTTAGTAAATTAATAACAGCTGTTCGTGGTGGTGCAACTGAAGCCGGTCAAGCGATTGTGGATACACAAGCTATCAGAATTTTGGAGCAAGAATTACGTGACTCGAAAACCGCATTAAACGATGCAAAAACAAACCTGACCACTATCATGGCAGAAAAAATGAGTCTAGATCGTAAAGTAAAAGATCTGAATTCAAAAATTGCCGAGCACGAAGGTTATGCCATTCAAGCAATGGACAAAAAAGACGATGCCCTTGCTCTAGATATTGCGACCAAGATTTCTGAATTTGAGCATGAGCTTACTATTCAACAAGGTATTTTGGACGGTTATGACTCCAAGGTGTCTGGATTAAAGAAAATGATTCGTCAAACTGAACGTAATATACAGGCGATGGATCGTGAAATTTCGGTCGTCAAAACGACCGAAAAGGTGCAGAAAGCCAATGATTTGGCTTCTGCTAAATTTTCAGGCTCTACATCGGCGTTAAATTCAGCGACCGAATCTCTTGAGCGAATCAAAGAACGTCAACAAAAACGTGAAGACCAAGCAACGGCTGCTTTAGAGCTTGAAACGGAAGAAAATGGGGATGATTTACAAGCACGTTTAAAGGATGCAGGTATTGTTAATTCTGACAGTTCAGGCTCTTCAGTACTAGAGCGCCTTAAGCAAAAAAAAAAGGGTAAAAGCTAATTATGGGCTTCTTCAAGGGCGTCTTGGGGGGTAATAAACCCCCCTCATCAATACAAGAAATTGAATCCCCCAGAGATTTACACGTGGGGGATATGCTAAAAATGGAATTTGCTGAGCAAACCTTAATTTCTGGACAGACGCTAAAAGTCACTGAACAATTTTTTTATGATATCAGCCCAGTTGAAAACTGTAAAACGGTTTCAATTATGGAAGGTGCAGATCAACGTATTTTTTTATCAACCAGCCTTGTCAATCCAGAACGACCGTTGGAAGTTGCTGTTTCAGTATTGCCTGAAACAGTGTTCAATGCATTCAAACGTAAAAAATTTGTTGCCATCTTTGATGAACCTGAAAACACTAATCATCGCATTAGTCGTAAATCAGATATATCTAAGCTAGAAGAATTACAAGGGTTTCTAGGTGATGTTTACAATCAAGAACGGACTAACGAAGCCTATCGCAGCACTCATGATTGTCGAGAACAAGATAAAATGGAGTTGGGGGCAAACGCATTTGATTATAAATTGCTAGTCTCTGAAGATCGTAAGCATGCTATTCGTATAGAAATTTACGACGGCGGGCGAACTGATATTTACTTCATTGCTTATTTAGAACTCAATAAGATCGAAGAATACTGGCCTGCTTAAAAATGACTGATTCTAAAAAAATCCCGCAATCTTGGGAAAAGTCGAATAAAAATATTCGCGCTGTACAGGTGGTTTTTGAATTAGAACAACCTGAGTCTCAAGCTTTACGGATTAAAGCAATAGAAAAAGGTTTAAGTCCTTCGGATTATATACGAGATATTATAGGCTTACCCCGTAAAAAACCTGTACGTCCTCGGTTGAGTGTTAGTTTGAGTGAAGAAGATTATGAAATTTTAGCGAAACGATACCATCTAAAGCCAGATGAAAAAAGATTGATTCGTGAAACGATTAAGCAAGAATTGGTGAAGAATCATCAAACTAAATAGATCATAAATTTGGCTGGATAAAACAAATATATAACCCATCCTTTTTCCAAAACATACCCGGTTACACAATCAGAGCTGTGAAAGCGTTCTTAAATTGAGCAAAAACAAAAAGCCACTTAACTTTTTATACTGTTTTTAGTAATATTTTCACAGTTTCTATCACTGCATCCAACCGGTACATTCTTTCGTTTTTTTATAATCTACTCTGAGGTACTATGCATTTTTTATTTTACTATTTCAGCAACCTATGGAAACGCCTTAAAAAAAATGCACACTACAATTTAATTCACTCCATCGTTGCCTCCAGCCTCACTCTAGCCGTATTATTTATACTGCATATTATGTGTATGATACATTACGAAGGTCTCAGTTTAGGTGATGCAACATGGCTAACTTTTACCACAGCTACGACAGTGGGTTATGGTGATATATCCGCGACTACAACGGAAGGTCGCCTTTCAACCATACTCCTACTTTATCTAGGTGGAATTTTTATTCTCGCTAAAGTAGTAGGAAATTATTTTGACTATCGCCTTGAAATGCATGATAAAAAACATAAAGGTCTTTGGAGTTGGCAGATGAAAAATCACATTGTTATATTAAATACCCCCTCTCATGCGGGTGAACGTTATTTAGAAAGATTGATTAAGCAGTTCAGACTTTCCGATCAATATACAAATACTTCAATTTATCTATTAACACGCCATTTTCCCAATGGATTACCTAGTTTTATAAGTAAATTAGGTGATGTCGTTCATTTTCATGGAAATCCAAACAACCCAGATGATTTAGCCTCAATCTATATTAATAAAGCGCAAGATATTATTGTTCTAGCCAAAGATGAAGATGATGAAAATTCTGACGGACGAACCTTCGATATTTTACATCGTTTAAACGATATGGATATAAATGCCAATATTCTGGTCGAATGTGTAGAAGACAAAAATAGACAACGCCTACAAAAAGCAGGTGCCAATCGAGTGATTCGTCCTATGCGAGCCTATCCTGAAATGATTGTCCGTGCATTTGTAACGCCCGGCTCTGAATTAATCATCGAGAATATGTTTAATAGCAAGAATGATGAATATCGTCGTTACGATGTCACCATCAATCATCTTGCATGGTCAGAAGTGGTCACACGACTTATTACAAATAATATGGGTATCGCAGTCGCTTTTATAGATCGAAAAACGCATCAATTGGTGTACAATCCACCTGCTGACAAAGTGCCTGATCTACAAGCATTAATCACTATCAGTAAAGATAATAGCCAACATAGTCATGAAGACATTAAGGCACTCGTTTCACCGGAGAACTAAATGAGCCAATATAATTTATCGAAATACTCCATCTTGTTAGGGCTCAGTTTGTTAACTGTATTGCTGTTATCTGGATGCGGAAACCGCTATGAAACAAAGTTACGTGAATCTCATAGTCAAATTCAAGGACGTATTGATTTTCTTAAAGATCAACTGGATAACCGACAACTATCAAATGCATTACTCATCGAAAAATATGCTACGTTATTAATAGAGCAAAAACCTGACTTTACTGATATTGCTTCGTTGTTAAAACAAGATGCAACCTCTAAGGGAAAATCATTTAACACCCTTAGCAAACGTTTGACAGATGTCGACTTAGTGCCTACGGGTGAAGAAGCGGCTGAATTTAGTTTTCAAGAATTAAGATTAATTGGATCAGCCGCTGATGTGGTTGAATTTAATAATAGCCTTGCTGATGTAGTCAATACCTTAGCCTCTCTATCTGATGGGCAGTTACCTGTTATCAATGTACCGTCTACAGAACGTGCATCTGCACAGCAATCAAATGCGCTAGTGGGTAACCCTTCTTACGGAAATTGGCAACAGGGTAACGACGGGCGGTCTTTCTGGGCATGGTACGGAATGTACTCAATGTTTGGAAATGTAATGGGGATGGGGGGGGGTCGTCATTATTATGACTCTTGGTCATCACGTCCACATTATAGTTACTATAATAACTATGGTCGCAACCGTTGGGGGAGTAGTCGTGATGTTAATCGAAATTATAGTTTAAGCAAACGTCATCCCAACAAATATAATCGTTCAAGTACCCCCTCTAAATCTCGCTATGGCACGAGTGCAAAACGCGCCTCTAGCTATGGAGGTACACCGTCAAAGGGTTCAACGAATAGATCAACGTCTAGTCGATATAGCTCCTATGGGTCGAGCAGTCGAAGCTCTTCTTTTTCAAGCTCTCGTAGTTTTCGTTCAGGTAAATAAGGGGATTACTAATGTTTTCAGAATTTATTAACGCGGATTTAATTGGAAAAGCAGATCTATTAGCTGAGTTTATCAGTATTGATTTAAGCCTATCACTTTATTACCTCATTGATTTTCTCATTGCAGTGACTATATTAAGTGCCATGCGATTTCTTGCAGGTACCGTCGCTAATGTCTCAGCGACACATGAAATTTCTCAAAAAGACAATTTTGCATTTGGCGTTTCATTAGCCGGAGCTATGATTGCCGTCTGCATTATGTTAACGGGAGTGGTATCAGGTGATGCAGGTTATAGTCTAGCGAATGAATTGCAAACCGTTTTACTGTTTGGGGTAGTCGGTATTATTCTGATGTGGATAACCCGTATCGTATTTGACCGATTATCTTTTCCCAAATTATCAATTCAAGAACAAATCATGCAAGGTAACATGGCAGCCAGCATTATTGATGCTTGTAATATGATTGCCACTGCAATTATTATCAAAGGAGCAATGACATGGGTTGATGGCGGCTTAACAACCGCTTTAATAGCCGTTGTTATCAGTTTTTTAGCATCACAAATCATCATGGCATTAGCTACATTATATCGCGTCAAAGTCTATGCCAAACGCCATAATGGCGACCAACTTCATACCGCAATTGAACAAGATAATATCGCTTTATCACTCCGCTTTGGAGCTTATAGAGTCGGTATTGCTGTAGCCGTCAGTTCTGCTTTTAGTGTGATTGAATATATCCCAGAACAACTCGCATGGGTTTTTGTCCTCTGGTTTATAGTTGCTCTCTTTTTATTCGTATTACTGACCTTAATCGCCATTGTAATCCGTCTTGGCGTATTACATAAAGTGAACATCGCTGAAGAAGTTGGTGAACAGCGCAATATCAGTGTGGGCGTTATTGAAGGGAGTATATATATTGTCGTAGGCTTGTTACTTTCTGGTGTAATCGGATCATAACAACCCATGAAAATATCTGCTAGGCAACGATTGATTTTATTTATTATTGCAGCCTTTATTATTGATTATATTCCTTTTATTAACCTCCCCTTTTTATGGAGCCAAACCTTCTTCCATGAAATTAGCCACGGCCTTTCTGCTATTTTAACCGGGGGACAGATTCAGCAAATAAACCTCAATTTTAATGGCTCTGGATTGTGTACCACATTAGGTGGAATACACTTTATCGTTGCTTTGAGTGGTTATGCCGGTAGCGCACTTTGGGGCATGGTTATTTATCTCTGCGCAAGCACCCTATCCCCTACCAGTTCAAAAATCATGTCTGCTATTATGGTTACTATGCTGGTCATAACAGTTATTTTATGGGCACGAAATTTATCAACATTAATTATATTGGCTGCCTTACTCATGGTGTATAGCTTTCCCCTTTATCGTTCCTTATGGTTCAGCATTAGCTCATTGATTCAATTAATGGGTATTTACGTCCTTTTAGAATCTATTCGTAGCCCTTTATATCTTCTTGATGGTCGAGATTTAGGCGATGGTGCTGCTTTGGCACAATTAAGCTTAATTCCAGAAATAATTTGGATTGGCTTATGGATATTTATTTCAACAAATTGTTTGATTTTCTTATGGACTTCTTCAAAAAACAATACCGTAAGAGCAGCTAAATATTAGGCGCTATTGCTTTTTCACATGCAACCAGGTTTCCTTTAAAGCAAAGTTTCTAACTTGATCAGAGGCTCCTTAAAGTCATGTTAAATGAAATAACATTCGTCAGTGTACCTTCCATGCGCTTAGCCTAGTGACAGAACTAAATATTATCTTTCAATAAGCTACGATCAAAATAGTCACCGTTTAATTTTTCTGTGACGTGACTCTAAAAAGCTAATAAATTACCTATGCCATAAAGTAGGGTAAGAGTAAGCTATTGATTTAAATATTTTTATGAGGGTATTATCTTGCGTTTAACATTTGTTTGGAGTGTATGTGCTCCTAATTTACCTAGCAAATAAAATGGATATTTTATGGGGTGTAATTATTGTTTCCTGAATTTTAGGTAAATATCAAGTTATCAAAGAAAAATATTTGATAACAAAATAGAAGGGAAAATTGTCCTGAAAGATAAAAAATATCAGATTATTAGGGATAATTTACCTAAGAAGAATAGTTATGTGTAAAAAGAATATCACCCATGAACTTAGATCTCAGTCTTAAACAAGCAAATATTGATGATGCAGAAGAAATAAATTCTCTCATTAACTTAGCATATCGTGGGAACGATGGCTGGACTAAAGAAACAGATATTGTCGAGGGAGAACGGAGTAATATAGAAGATGTGAATTATCTTATCAAAAATCAAAACACGTATCTGCTTACAGCAAAAACTGATGGTGATTTGGTTGCTTGTATTTGCATAGAAGAAAAAGAAAATAAGGCATATATAGGCTCATTCGCAGTATCCCCAGATCAACAAAATATCGGTGTTGGCAAGAAAATTCTTGAGCTAGCCGAAAAATATGCGAGTAAAAAATTAGGTGTTACAGAGTTCGTCATGGTGGTCATTTCTCAACGCAAAGAACTCATAGAGTTTTATGAGCGACGTGGTTATAAAAGAACAGGTAAAATTGATAACTACCCTGTTTATTTGAATGTTGGTGTACCGTCTGTAAAAGGCTTAACGATTGAATACCTTGCAAAAAACACATACAAGCTTGCACGCGGACAGCCATAAGTGTCACGGGTTTTGCGAAAAGAAAAAGCCGCAAAAACCGCGCCACTTATAGCATCCGGTGAAGCTGGCGTTATGTTTCAAAGAAATAAATTATGACTGTCATTATTCAAGAAGAAAGCACAGGATGTGGTATTGCATCAGTAGCAAATATTGTTGACCAATCTTACGCAGAGGTAAAAGCCAAGGCTAATGCAATGAATATCTTTGCTGGTGACGATACCTTGTACTCCGATACACAGTATGTTCGTAACCTACTTAGAAAATATGATGTTCAAGTATCAAGTAATGAAATTCCATTTAAGTCATGGGAAGCATTACCTGATATTGCATTGCTATCAATTAAGTACCATGAGAAAAATGGTCTTTTTTTCTGGCATTGGGTTGTATTTAAACGAGAGCAAGGAGTCTCAGTTGTACTAGATTCGGCAGCATATTTGAAAAAAAATAAACGAATTGATTTTCAAAACATGAAGCCAAAATGGTTTATTGAAGTATCAAAAACATAACAAAAAAATCAAGCGGACGGGCAAAAGCGTCACGGTTGTGTGCCAAGAGAACAACGAAGTTGTTCGTAACTGTTCTAAAGATGAGAGTAGGTCTCTCGTAATCTACTGAAAGGAGTTGGTTACAAACCGCCCTCTGCTGCTGAGGTAAAGAGCTTTGGTAGTGAGCGAGAAGGGAAAAGGCATGACTAAAGAGAACATGTCATGTGCGTATCAAA